>JBASBA010000378.1:0-15325 GCA_049650885.1 Alteraurantiacibacter sp.
TCGATCTGTCATACCTCGTTCGGTGGAATATCTCCGATCTGGTCCAGTACAAGTTCGAACTGGAAGATCCCAACGAGACGTTGCGCGAAGTGGCAGAGGCGGCGATGCGAGCAGCCGTGGCCGAGAATGAACTCGATACGGTGCTTTCGGGTGCTGGCCGTGAAACGGTACAGATCCGCGTACGCGCCCGGATGCAGACAATCCTCGATGCCTATCAGGCCGGTATCAACGTGCAGGGCGTGGACATCGCCCGAACAGAAGCGCCGCAGCAGGTCATCGATGCCTTTAACGATGTGCTTGCCGCGCGTCAGGATCGGGAGCGTAGCCTGAACGAAGCGCGCCGTTACGAGCAGCAGTTGCTGGCTTCCGCACAAGGTAGCGCGGCCGAATTTAATGAAATCTATTCGCAATATCGCCTTGCCCCCGAAGTGACGCGGCGCAGGCTTTATTACGAGACCATGGAGGGCGTCCTGCGCGACACCGACAAGACAATTATCGAAACCGAGGGCGTAACCCCCTATCTGCCACTTCCCGAAGTGCAGCGTCGTTCGCGCGCAAGCCAGGGGACGGCAGTCACCGTTGCTCCTGGCCAGGCGGAGGGTCAGTAATATGTGGGAACGCTACAAAGCTGTATTCATCGCCCTGATCGTGTTGCTGATCGTGATCGTCAGTTCGGTGGTTATCGTGCCTGAAACACAACAGGCCGTCGTGGTGCGCACGGGTGAGCCGGTGCGCGTCATCAACCGATTCGATCCTTCTGCAGATTTCAAGAAGACCGGCGCCGGCGTCAGTTGGCGGATACCGGTTATCGAGCGGGTGCAGATGGTGGCTCGTCGCATCCTGTCGCTGGACATGGAGGACGAAACCGTCCTGTCCAACGATCAGCAGCGGCTGCAGGTGAACGCCTATGCACGCTATCGCATCTTCGATCCGGTGTTGTTCGTGCAGCGCGCAGGCAGCGAAGATCAGCTTCGCAACCAGCTTGAGCCTATTTTGACTTCGGAACTGCGGCAGGAGCTTGGCCGCCGGACATTTGCCAGCCTGCTTACGCCGGAACGCGGGAACGCCATGACGAACATCCGCGACACGCTGGACGACGAGGCGCGCAATTACGGTGCGCAGGTGCTGGATGTGCGGATCAAGCAAGCCGACCTTCCCGTTGGCACTCCGTTGCAAGCGGCGTTTAACCGTATGCGTTCGGATCGTGAGGAAGAGGCCGAAACGATCCGCGCAGGTGGTCGCCGCGATGCCCAGATCATTCGCGCCGAATCCGAGGCTGAAGCAGCGCAGATTTACGCCGAGGCCTATAATCAGGATCCCGGTTTCTACGACTTCTTCCGCGCCATGCAGTCCTATCGCACCACGTTCTCAACGGGTGAAGGCGAGAGCGCGATCATCATGAGTCCCGACAATGAATACCTGCGGCAGTTCCGCGGTGGCGGTAACTGACCCGGTCAAGGCCCGTCGATTACAGTTGTCGTTAAACGCATGTTCAGCCGATCTGGTCTGGATATGGTGCGAACGAAACGTAACCAATCGCGCTCCCATGCGAAGAGCATGAGAGGGACGCGAAAGACTAGAGGATTAAAAGGACGTGAAGCCAGTGCGCTATTCCTACGGTATCACATCGGCCCTGCTTGTTGGCGGGGCCGCCATCTCGCTGATGACCGGCTATCCCGCCGGTGCGCAAGTTGCGCAGAACGATCGCATCCACATGCAGAACACGGTTCCGGTTGCCGGAGCGCCGGCCAGCTTTGCTGACCTGACGGAAGCTCTGCAACCGGCGGTGGTGAACATTTCCACCCGCCAGTCAATCACCATCCCGCAGGCGCAAAACCCGTTTGAGGGCACACCGTTTGGCCAGTTCTTCAACCGCCGTCAGGGCGGCAACGGCGGCCCGCAAACGCGTGAGGCGACTTCGCTGGGCTCAGGCTTCATCGTTTCTGCCGATGGCTATGTCGTCACCAACAACCACGTCGTCTCGCCAGACCAGCGCGCACATTTGGAAGAAGTGACGGTTACCCTGCCCAACGGCACCGAATATCTGGCCGAACTCGTCGGCACGGATCCAAGCTCCGACCTTGCCGTGCTGAAAATCCAGCGTGATGAGCCGTTTCCCTTCGTGAATTTCGGCGACAGCGCGCAGGCACGTGTGGGTGACTGGGTGATTGCCATCGGCAATCCCTTCGGCCTTGGCGGCACGGTTACCAGCGGCATCGTTTCCGCCGTATCCCGGTCAACCGGTCAAGGCGGCGCGTTCGACAGGTTCATCCAGACCGATGCTGCGATCAATCGCGGCAATTCCGGCGGTCCGCTGTTCGACATGCAGGGCAACGTCATCGGTATCAATAATGCCATCCTGTCGCCTTCTGGCGGCAGCGTGGGCATCGGCCTTGCCATTCCGGCAGAGGATGCAGACCCGATCGTGCAGGCGCTGATCAACGGCGAAGAGATCATGCGCGGCTATCTCGGCGTGCAGATCCAGCCCGTGGATGAGGATATTGCCGAGGCGCTTGGCATCGACGAAGGCATCGGCGAGCTTGTGCAGGGCGTACAGCCCGGCGAAGCGGCAGAGGATGCCGGTCTACAGGCTGGCGATGTCGTGATCTCTGTAAACGGGCAGGATGTAACGCCTGACAACACGCTGTCGCGCATTGTCGCCAACATAGAGCCGGGCACAACCGTGCCGCTCACTTACATCCGCAATGGAAGCAGCAACCGCGTGAACCTGACCGTGGGACGCCGCCCCAGCGATGAAGAACTGATGCAGCAGAACATGTTCCAGGGTGACGAGGAGGATGCCCCCACTCCACCTGTGCCTGAGACAGGTAGCGGCATGATGGAAGAGTTGCTGGGCATCCAGGCAGTGGAAATCACTCCGCAGATCGCCCGTCAGCTTGGCCAGTCCGCAGATACCACCGGCCTCGCCATTCTGGCCGTTGCCCCCACCTCGGACGCGGCGCGGCGCGGCCTTGCCCGCGGTGTCATGATCCTGTCCGCAAACGGGCGATCCGTAAATAATGTAGACGAACTGGAGACGGTGCTGCGCGAGTTGCAGAATTCCGGCCGCGAGGCCGTGTTGCTACGCGTTCGCTCCCGTCAGGGTGCAACACAATCGGTGCCAGTGCGCTTCATGGATAACTAGAACCGTTCCGGACCCCTCCGTCTAAACGATGGAGAGGTCCGGCAACTGTTTGCCCTCGGCCACTCATGGTCGTGAATAACATGCAAACTTTATTGGCGCGATTTGTCAGGCTTTGGCTAACACTCCGCGCCAACCTGCATGAGTGAACGTGGCACCACCCAGCGTAGCTAACGCGGCCTTGCGTTTCGAACACGCAACTTTCAAAATCTTCTAATCGTTGAGAATGCCTTGCGCTGGCCGGTTGTTCTGGCGGCGGTCATCGCGCGGCACATCGCGGCCGGTTGCCCGCTCCAGGAAATCATCGCTTGCAGCCGGGGGTGCATCTCTCCGGCGCGCAGTTGGCGTAGGCGATGGCCTTGGCGCAGGTTGCTGCATCCCACGTGGGTCAAGCGGATCGCGAACCACGTTCTCGCCCTCCCCTTCCACGTCGAAGCCTTCGCCATAGCGGCCCTGATCCCCGCTGGGATCAACCAGATTGCCCTGTTCGTCGACGTAAAAATAGTAATCTTCATTGTCACCGTAATAAAACTCGTCATCCGGCTCCAACTGCCATTCAGGCAGCTTCAGATCGGTGTCGAATTCTTCCACCGGCCTATCCCGCACGGCATAGCGCATGTAGGCGGCAAATGCCTGCGCAGGGGCACGGCCACCCTGCAGGGCGGCAACACGGCCATTGTCATCACGGCCCATCCACACACCAGTTGTAACACCGCTGGAAAAGCCCACGAAATAGCCATCGCGGTTTGAACTGGTGGTGCCAGTCTTGCCGGCCACGGGCCGCCCGATTTGCGCCGCGCGGCCTGTGCCGGTGGCAACCGCCGTCTGCAACAGATCGGTGATGCCCGCGGCCACGTAATCCGGCACCAGGGTATAGGCACGCGCTTCGCTATGACGGTAAAGCTCCTCTCCATCTGCCGTGGTGACGCGCAGAATTCCGTAAGGTTCAACGGATCGGCCACCGGCAGAAACGGCGGCAAAGGCGCGCACCATGTCGATCAAGCGCACTTCAGACGATCCCAGCACCATTGCAGGATATGTGCTGATCGGTGTGGTGATACCAAACCGGCGCGCCATGCTGGCGACACTGGAAAAGCCCACTTCATTGCCAAGTTGCGCGGCCACCGTGTTCTTGGAATAAGCAAACGCTGATCGCACATCGATTTCACCGGCGTAGGTGCCACCGGAATTGCGCGGGCTCCAGTCGTCGATGGTAACCGGCACGTCCTGCACGCGGTCATCCGGCGTATAGCCCGCTTCCAGCGCAGCAAGGTAGACGAACAGCTTCCAGGATGATCCGGGCTGCCGCATCGCATCTGTTGCGCGGTTGTAATTCGAAGTTACGTAATCCGTGCCCCCCACCAGCGCCAGGATTGCGCCGTCACGGTCCAGGCTGACCAGTGCGCCCTGCGCCTCGTCCGGCACGTTGGACTGGATCGCCGTGGTGGCCGCGCGTTGCATCCCCACATCCAGCGTGGTCCAGACCTCTATCGGTTCAAACGTGTCATTGGGCAGCAACAGGTCCAACTGCGGCAAGGCCCAGTCGGTGAAATAGCGGATGGAGTTCTGGCCCTCTGTCGTAGAGAGCTTCACCGCATCCACGTTTACCTGCCGCGCCACCGCCGGATCAAGGCCGCCGTATCGCACCATCTGGCCCACCACAACATTTGCGCGGCTTACCGCTGCGTCGACATCCGCCGTGGGAGAATAGCGGCTGGGCGCCTTCACTAGCCCTGCGATAATCGCCGCTTCTTCCAGGCTCAGCTCCGTTGCAGAGTGGCTGAAAAACTTGCGGCTGGCAGAGTCGATCCCGTAGGCACCTCCGCCGAAATATACCTTGTTCAGGTATAGCTCGAGGATCTGCTCTTTCGAGAACCGCCATTCCAGCGCCATGGCAAGCACGGCCTCGCGCAGCTTGCGGTCCAGCGTACGGTTGGAATTGAGAAAAACGTTGCGCGCCAGCTGCTGCGTGATGGTGGAAGTGGCGCTGACTTGCCGATCTTCCGACAATGCGTTGAACACGGCACGGGCAAGGCCCATGGGATCGACACCGAAATGAGAATTGAAGCGATGGTCTTCCACCGAGACCATCGCCTGCTTCATCACTTCGGGTATTTCGTCAGCCGGCAGCCATTGGCCGTAGCTTGGCCCGAGTTCCACGATCTGCGTGCCGTCGCGGGCGCGTACAAGGATCGTCTGCCCTGTCTGGCTTTCGCGCAGGCTGGCGTAAGACGGCAAGGAGCGCGATGCGAAGAAAACCGCGGTTCCAACGCCGATAACGGCCAGCAGTGCTGCAAGTGTGCCAACGATGGCCAATCGCTTGATCCACCGCCACATCACAGCGGAGAAACCCCGCGATGCGGCATCACGCTCACGCGCCCTGGATGCCGTGCGGGCTGATCGGGACCCTCTTTTGTTGGAGCCATTGCCCCCGCGTCTGGCCATTAGCCCTCAGATTCCTGCGTTTGCGCGCCGGTTCGTGCGCGTAATTCAATCGGGAACAGACATGTATAGGGCATTCATAATCCAGCGTGAACGGGCAACGCGCTCAATCGCCCGCTTTATCCTCCGGTTCGAACTGAAGTGCGGCAGAATTGATGCAGTAGCGCAGGCCTTCCGGCCCCGGACCATCGGGGAAAACATGGCCAAGGTGCCCGGCGCAATTGCTGCAAACCACCTCTGTGCGAACCATGCCGTGCGTCTCGTCCTGGTTCATCTCCACGGCCTGATCGTCTGCCGGTGCAGTAAAGCTGGGCCAGCCTGAACCGCTATCGTATTTATCGTCGCTTTCGAACAGGGGCTGGCCGCAGCCCGCGCATTTGTATTCGCCTTCCGCCTTGTTCTTGTCGTACTTGCCGGTGAAGGCGCGCTCTGTTCCGGCTTCGCGCATTACGCGATATTGCTCGGGCGTCAGCTTCTCGCGCCATTGCGCTTCGGTGAGGTTCTTTTCATCGGACATTGATTTGCCTCCTTGATTGATCGGCCTTCGGGCACGGCGTGGAACGCGCGCCTGCTCGTATCTTACAACGCTTGAGGAGAATATCGGTTCGCGACAGGCGAACCGCAAGGTCGCTGCGGCGATCCTAGGCGTTCACGTCGGAATAGTGCCGCGGGGCGGGCAGCCCTTCCATCTTCATGCTCAGAAGCGGGGCGAAGCTGGGGCGGCTTTTCATCACGCGATACCAGCCGTGCGATTGCTCATGACCGGACCAGTCCACGCCGCCAAGATAATCAACCACCGAAATCTGCGCTGCGGCAGTAAAATCAGCCAGGCTCAATTGTGCGCCGGCCACCCAGCGGCGGTTGTCGATCAACCAATCCAGATAATCGAGATGCTCGTGCATCAATCGCATGGCCGCGCGCAAGGTGCCGCTGTCGGGCGACTGGCGCAGGATCAAGCGTTTCTTCATCTTCTCGTAGATCAGAGGTTCGGTAACATCGCCGTAAAGGCCGCCATCGAACAGCGCAGTAAGACGGCGAATTTCCGCACGGGCCGCGGCAGAGCCGGGCATCATCGGGCTCTTGCTTTCCGTTTCCTCGAAATATTCGCAGATTGCCTGACTGTCCATCAGCACCAAACGCCGATCGGGCTGGTGCAGCACCGGGGTTTTTCCAGCCGGATTCAGCGAATGGAACTGGTCGTTATCTTCCCACGGATAGGCAAGCTGCAAAGTGAAGGGCACTTTCTTTTCGGAAAGCACCAGTTGCACCTTGCGGCTGAAGGGGCACAGAGGGAAATGATAGAGTTGCCACATGCTTGGCTGTTGCTAATGCCGCAACACGGCATCCGGGTCCAGCATCCGCAGTAGGCAGCGCAAATTATTCTGCGGGCAACATGTTCAGGCACACAGGCATAACCTGATCCAGAGTGCCATTGTCCCACATGTCCTGCGCCTCTGCCGACAGCGCCGCTGCGATCTGGGACCGGTCCAGCCCCGCCTCGTCCATCACCTGCGCGGAAGCGCGCACGAAAAACTCGCGCCCGCGATCTGCCAGGTCGGGATAGCGCAGAGAGTCCGCATTGCCGTTTTTCTGACCGGTCGAGACGAGCGCGAAAGCCGCCGAGCAGCGCAGCAACATGCGTTGATCAAGGTCAAGCTGGGGTGCAGGTGTTTGCGCCGCAGCCAAGACGGGCGCGGCAAGCAGGGCCAATGCGGATGTGATGCGTATCATGCCCGCATACTTACCGGCCCCTTTCTTAACCTGTGCCTTCTGCCTTGCGGTCCATCACGGCCACCGGGTTTTCACCTGAGGATTCACGGCCTGCCAGAAACTCGTTGCGGATATTCCGGCGGGTGAATTTCCACGTCCCGTCCACACGCACAAGCTCGTCCTCATAGGTGCCAAAGGTGCCAAGGGTGGGCGTCAGACGTTTGCCGTCGTCAGTGCGCGGCCCGTCATTCGCCATTTCAAACCACATGCCTGTATGCCAGGCTCTGTCGCCTTCCACCCGTATCACGCTTTGCGCCAGCAGGTGGCGCAACACTGCAGGATTGCCATCCACGTCCTTGTAGATCGTGCCCACCTGTTCCTTGAAACGGCGGGCTTCCTCGCGGATATTTTCGCGACCGTGCGTGATGCCCTTGGCGTAATCAAGTGCGCCGTCTTCTGTAAAGCAATCGGCGTAGGTGTCGAAATCGTTCCAGTCCATCGCGAACAGGTAGCGCGCCATCAGGTCTTCGATCTCGGCACGGTCACGGGCGTAACTTGCATTGTATTGAGGCAAAATCCTCTCCCCTTTTCTCAATCTCGTTGACTCTATCTGTTTGGCTCCGCAATTGTAAGCAAAACATACGAATTGGGAGAATCGTAGGTGCCTGAAGATCGCATGGCCGTTGTTAAGGATGGGTTGGAACTCACATCAGCAGCTGGCTCAAGCGAACCGTGGGGCACAAGGCGATTTTCTCCGTCGAGCGATACCCGTAACATCGCCATCCTTTTCAGGCGTTACAGCCCCCACCTTCGGGCGCGATGTCTCTGCCGAGCCAGGATTGTTCGAGAATTGAGGAGAGACAAACCGTGAACCAATATCCCGCACTCCATATGATGATCGACGGCGAACAGGTATCTGGCGGTAGCCGGCGCATGTTCGATGTCGTCAATCCGGTTACCGGCGATACGCTGGCCGAACTGCCGCTGGCCGACGCCAGCGATCTGGATCGCGCACTGGAAACCGCCCAGCGCGGTTACAAACTGTGGCGCTATACGCCCGCGACCCAGCGCGCCGCCGTGCTGCACAAGGCCGCTGCGCTGATCCGGGAACGGGCAGACGACCTGGCCCGCATCGCCACGATGGAAGAGGGCAAGCCGGTTGCCGAGACCAGGATCGAATGCTTGGCCTCTGCTGGCTGGTTCGATTTTGCGGCGGGCGAGTGTCAGCGCCTCTATGGCCGCGAACTGGTGCGCCCCGTGGGACAGCGCAGCGTGGTGCGGTGGGAACCGGTTGGCCCCATCGCCGCCTTTGCCCCGTGGAACTTCCCCATCGGCAACCCCAGCCGCAAACTGGCGGCGGCGGTTGCGGCAGGCTGCTCGATCATCCTGAAAAGCGCCGAGGAAACGCCCGCATCTGCGCTGGGCATCCTGCAATGCCTGTATGATGCTGGGCTTCCCAAGGAAGTGGCCCAGGCGGTGTTCGGCGTGCCGGACGAGGTAAGCCGCCATCTTCTTTCCAGCCCTATCATCAGAAAGCTGTCTTTCACCGGCTCCACCATGGTGGGCAAGCATCTGGCAAAGCTGGCCGCAGACAACATGATCCGCACCACGATGGAACTGGGCGGGCATGGCCCGGTGCTGATATTTGACGATGCCGATCTGGAAAAGGCGCTGACCACCGCATCCACCGGCAAGACGCGCAATGCCGGGCAGGTGTGCGTGTCGCCTACCCGCTTTATCGTGCAGGAAAACGTCTTCGAGAAATTCCGCGATGGCATGGCAGAGCGCATGGCCGCCACTGTCGTGGGCGATGGCCTGAAAGACGGTACGCAGATGGGGCCGATGGCGAATTCTCGCCGCCCCGATGCGATGGAGAAATTCGTCGCCGACGCCAGGGCCAAAGGGGCCACGGTGAACACCGGCGGCGAACGTATCGGCAATCAGGGTTATTTCTTCCAGCCGACTGTGCTTTCGGAAATCCCGCTGGATGCGGATTTGATGAACGAGGAGCCGTTCGGCCCGCTGGCGCTGATAAATCCCTACAAGTCGGAGGATGACATGATCGCGGAGGCCAACCGCTTGCCGTATGGCCTGGCAGGCTATGCCTGGACCAACGACGCGCAGCGCCAGCGCCGTCTGGCCGACGAGGTGGAAGTGGGGATGATGGGTATCAACACCCACATGATCGCAGGGCCAGACGCACCCTTTCAGGGTGTGCAGTGGTCTGGCCACGGCAGTGAGGATGGGCCGGAAGGCGTCAAGGCGTGTATGGTGGTGAAGACCGTCCACGAAGGATGACCGATCCGCGCTTAATGGGAGAGTAAAGCGCATGACAACAGAATTGAAAACCGGTGGGCAGCACGGATACTTGCGGATTGCCACCGAAGAGGCTTTCGCCACGCAGGAGCAGATGGATGCAATCCTGCGACTGGTAAAGGAAGGCCGCGCTGACAAGGGCACGGTGTCCCTTTGGGGGTTCTACGGTACATCGCCCAGCGAGCGCACGACCTATATCCGTGAGCGCCTGCTGGACCTTGGCGATCTTCGCCTTGCCGCCATGGACGAGGCCGGAATCGACAAGGCCGTTTTGGCGATGACCAGTCCCGGTGTGCAATCGCTGCACGATGTGGAGGAGGCGCGCGGTATCGCGAGCCGCGCGAACGATCATCTGGCATCCGCGTGCGAAAAGCACCCCGGCCGCTTTATCGGCATGACGGCAATTTGCCCGCAAGATCCAGAATGGTCTGCGCAAGAGCTGAGGCGCGGCAAGGAGGAGCTTGGCTTTGCCGGTGTCCAGGTGAACAGCCATACCCACGGCCATTATCTGGACGAGGAACAGTTCGATCCCATCTTGCGCGCCTGCGCTGATATGGACATCCCGCTGTATATCCATCCGCAAGGTCCGCCCGATGAAATGGTCGGCAGCATGGTGGATGCAGGCCTTGAAGGCGCGATCTTCGGCTTTGCGATGGAAACCAGCTTTCATGCGCTGCGCCTGCTGACCACCGGCGTGTTCGATCGCTACCCTTCGCTCCAGCTGGTGCTGGGGCATGGTTGCGAAGGACTGCCTTTCTGGATCGACCGGTTCGATTACATGTTCAACGCCGGCGTGCGCTCTCAGCGATATGAGCGGCTGAAGCCCTTGCAACACAGCCTGCACCATTATCTGCGCAACAATCTGTGGGGTACGAACAGCGGCCTGCCATCACCCGCCAGCATCAAGCTGATGATGGAGGTCATGGGTGAGGACCGCGTGCTTTATGCTATGGACTACCCCTATCAATATGTGCCGGACGAAGTGCGTAAGCTGGACGCGATGGACATCAGCGCAGAGGCGAAGCGCAAGTTCTTCCAGACCAATGCGGAGGCATTGTTCAGCCTGTGAGCGATACGCCCCCTACCGTGCCGCCAGCCGCAGGAAATGCCGCTGGCGCGCCGGTTGCCCCGGCCACGCCGCCTTCCACCGGCAGCGATTCAATCAGCAAGTATGGCTGGCATGCCATCGTCCTGATGTCTTCTGCCCAGATGATGAGCCTGCTGGACCGGCAGATCCTCTCCATCCTGGCACAGGATATCCGTACCGACCTTGGCATTGGCGATGCGGAGATGGGGCTGCTGTACGGCACCGTCTTTGCGCTGTTTTACGCGCTGTTCTCACTTCCGCTGGGCAGGCTGGTGGATGGCTGGGTCCGCACAAAGCTGTTGGCGATCTGTCTTGCCGCATGGTCTTTTTTCGCTGGCCTAGCCGCGTTTGCGCAAGGCTTCACCCTGCTTGCCATTTCGCGCATCGGCGTGGGCATTGGCGAAGGCGCGACGCAGCCTGCGGCCAACTCCATCCTGTTCGACACCCTGCCCAAAAGCCGCCGCGGTATCGCGATGGGCGGCCTTGGCGTGGGCCTTGCCCTTGGGCTGGGCCTGTCGATGGCATTGGGCGGTATCGTGGCGGAATGGTGGGATCTGCGCTATCCATCCGGCACCGCTGCACCGCTGGGCTTTTCCGGCTGGCAGTTCGCTTTCCTCGTCGCCTCCCTTCCCGGGTTCCCTCTGGCATACCTCGTCTACAAGCTGAAAGAGCCGGAGCGCGGCGCAATGGAGGGGATTACCAGCAAGAAAGACCCTGCACCGTTCAAGGCCAGTGCAGCCGTGCTGGGTGCAGTCACTCCGGGAAGCAACTGGTACTTCCTGTGGCGCAGGGATGCAGGCGTACGCCAGTGGATCACCAATCTGGGTGGCCTTGCGGTTATCCTGACGTTCTGCATCGTGATGGTCCGGGTGACTGGTGGTTTCTCGCCGCGGCCACCACTCGATTTCGGCAGCTTTTCGCTGAACCCGCACGTTCTGCAATGGGGCGTATTCGGCTTTGGCGCGTTCGTTGTGCTCAACCTGTTTCAAAGCTTCAAGCTGACGGACAGGCCCACCTTCCATGTCGCGCTTAATCCGTCGCTCGTCATGCTGATGATCGCGGGCGGACTGCAAACCGCGATCAATTACGGCATCATGGGCTTTACGCCATCACTGCTGATCCGCCAATTCGGCCTTTCGACGGCGGAGGCTGGCGTGCAGTTCGGCCTGCTGTCCGCTTTGCTGGCAACGCTTGGCGCACTGGCGGCCGGACCGCTTACCGATATCCTCGGCAAAAAACTGGGCGGGCGCGGGATGATCGTGCTGGTGCTGGCATCGCTTGGCATTTCGCCATTTTTCGGCATCTGGACTTTCAGCGCAGAGACAACCGCTGACTTCTACATTCGCTATGCCCTTTACAGCATCATCCTGACCTTGTGGCTGCCGCCGCTTTATACGCTGATCCTGGGTCTGGTTCTTCCCCGGATGCGCGGGATCATCTTCTCCACCTACCTCGTCATCATGACGCTGCTGGGCCAGGGGCTTGGGCCATATGTAGTGGGCATCGTGTCAGACCGGAACGGCGGAGATCTGGCCAGCGCCATCATTACGATAAACTGGGTTGCCCCGATAATCGTCGTGCTGCTGATTGCTGTTTTCGTGCGATATCGCAAGGACGAGGAAAGCGTAATCGACCGTGCCCGTCGCGGCGGAGAGGAAATCTAGCAACATGGTTACAGTGCGTGAGGCAGCCTTTGCGGTATTTGAACATTTCGGTGTGGACCGATTGTTCGGCAACCCCGGCTCTACCGAGCTGCCGATGCTGAAAGGCCTGCCATTCCCATACGTCATGGGCCTGAACGAGGCCGTGGTGGTGGGCATGGCCGATGGCTACGCCAGAGCCGGTCGCCAGCCTGCACTGGTGAACCTGCACAGCGCGGCGGGCACCGGCCATTCACTGGGAAACCTGTTCACTGCATGGAAGAACAACGCGCCCATCGTGGTGACGGCGGGCCAGCAGGCACGATCCATCCTGCCATATGACCCGTTCTTGTATGCAGAGCGGGCGAGTGAATTTCCGCGTCCCTATGTCAAATATTCGGTGGAGCCTGCCCGCGCGCAGGATGTGCCACTGGCGCTAATCCGTGCCTTCATCACCGCGCTTACCCCGCCAATGGGGCCGGTGTTCGTATCCATCCCGGTGGATGACTGGGAGCAGGAATGCGAGATGCCGGGCCTGCCCGATATAGATGCGCTGACGGTTCCGTCCGCCACCGGCATAGAACGGCTGGCCACCATGCTCGACAATGCCGAGAAGCCTGCGCTGGTGCTGGGGACAGGCGTTGCCAATAGCGGGGGCTGGCATTGTGCCATCGCACTGGCAGAGAAAGCAGGCTGCGCGGTTTTTGCCGCTCCCTACGCCGCACGCGAAACCTTTCCGGAAGACCACCCCCAGTTCGCCGGTTTCCTGAATGCATGGCGTGATCAGATCCGCGATGCGCTGAACCCCTTCGATGCCATCCTAGTCGCCGGTGCCCCGGTGTTCACATACCACGTGGAAGGTGAAGGCCCGCACTGGCCGGCGCATGCCCGGCTCATGGCATTGTCCGATGATCCGCAGCACCTGGCAAACCTGCCGGGCGGCGGCGGCGTGCTGGGTGATGTGAACGAAGGGCTGGCGCAACTGGCAGAGCGGGCCAACGCGCGCGACTATTCCGGCCCCACCCACCAGTTGGTCTCTCCCGAAGCGGAGATGACGGCCGCCTATGTTCTCAGCCGGATTGCCGACCTTCGCCCCAATGGCGCGATTATCGTCGAGGAGTCTCCCACCGCTCGCGGGCCGCAACATGTCACCTTGCCCATAACGCGCGAAGGAGGGTTCTATTCATGCGCCAGCGGCGGCCTGGGCTATTCGTTGCCGGGGGCGCTGGGCGTTGCCATGGCTCAGGATGACAAGGTCATCGCCATACTGGGCGATGGCGCGTCGATGTACACGATCCAGGGGCTATTCACCGCTTTTCAGGAAAATCTGCCAATCAGCTTCCTGATCCTGAACAACGCCGCCTATGCGGCACTCACCGGTTTTTCCGGCGAATTCGGTATGAAACACGTCCCCGGCTGCGATCTCACCGGCCTCGATTTCGTGAAGCTGGCGGCCGGGCAAGGGGTTGCTGGCCGCAAGGTGGACGATATCGGCGATCTGGACGCCGCGCTGCGCTGGAGCTTCGAGTCAAAAGAGCCGACCGTGCTCGACCTGCGTATCATTTGATATTGTATTTTTGCGCCAGCGAGACCTTTTCTGCTCGTTAACGAAAAAACTTTCCTGTCGTAAATGGCCGCAATTCACACTTTTTCTTCGATTTACTGCATTTTAAACATGCAAAGTTTTAAAAATGGCCTAGCACTGCATTTGCCCAGAATCGGGCAACCGCTGCGATCGGGGGGTCGTGACGTGTAAATTGGGGGTGCTGTCTGCATGACATTTCAGTTGTATTCCTGTTTCCCGTCGCGGCCTGCGATTTCGGCCCGGTTCTACTTACAGGAGGAATTTAATGCGTAACACGCGAACCCAGGGTTCAGAGCAATCTTCATTCGGCAAGGCTACCATGATGGCAATCGGTGCTTCGGGCCTTGCCATCGCCACCGTGGCAATGGTTGGCGCAACGTCAAACACCGCTGGTGCAACCGAGTGCTTGCTGGACACCGTCGATGACGGCATTGCCAGCGACGATATCATCACAGGCGCTCCGCCAAGCGACACTGATGGCGGCGCCACCAGCAGCGGCGCCAATACGCTAGCTTGCGGCATCAATGCCAATGCCGATGGCGACGGCACTACTGCAGTCGGAACCGATGCAGAGGCAACCGCTGAAAATGCAACTGCTGTAGGCTTCGGTGCGAATGCCGCCGGCCAGGGTTCGCTTGCTGCAGGCGAAAGCGCAAATGCGCTGGGCCAGTTCAGCTCCGCTCTGGGCAGCAATGCACAGGCAGTGGGTGTGTTCTCCACCGCCGTGGGTCAGGATGCCAACGCTATTGGTTCTGACACAACCGCTGTTGGCCAGAATGCCAATGCCAACTTCGACGGTTCCACCGCCATTGGCGTGGATTCTCTCACTCTTGGCAATGACGCTGTTGCAATCGGCATCAATGCGCAGGCTCTTGATGAAGACGCTGTCGCCATCGGCCAGACGGCTGTCGCTTCCGGCTTCCACTCCACCGCAGTGGGTGCAGAATCCGTAGCTTCCGGCACCGGCGCACAGGCATTCGGTTGGCAGGCTTCTGCTACCGGTGACCAGTCCACCGCAACGGGTCGTCAGGCTGATGCCAGCGGTTTCCAGGCCAGCGCATACGGCCAGTCGGCCAACGCTTCGGGCGATGCCTCTCTCGCAGCCGGCTTCTCCGCCGATGCAACGGGTCTCGACTCTGTCGCTCTGGGCCGCGATGCCCAGGCAACCGACGAAGACGCAGTAGCAATCGGCCAGTCGGCACTTGCTACTGGCTTCCACTCTACTTCGGTGGGTGCAGAATCCGTCGCTTCCGGCGTTGGCGCTCAGGCATTCGGTTGGCAGGCTTCTGCTACGGGTGACCAGTCCACTGCAACGGGCCGTCAGGCTTCCGCCAGCGGTTTCCAGTCCAGCGCATACGGCCAGTCGTCCGATGCCAGCGGCCAGGGCAGTGCGGCCATCGGTT
>JBASBA010000379.1:0-2236 GCA_049650885.1 Alteraurantiacibacter sp.
GTATTCCATCCGGCGTGCAATCCAATCGCCAGCCAGAGCGAGCGCGTAAGGATATAGGCCGTGCCCAACAGCACGCCAGCCTCAATTGCGATGGCCAGCGAGGAGAAGAACGTAGCGTTATCGTTTCCGGCGTGAAGGAAGCCGAAGATCAGTGCGCTGATGACCAATGCGATCCAGGTGCCGGTCAATTCCTCCAGCCAGCGAAGTATGATGCCGCGGATCAACAGTTCCTCGAAGAAACCGGCATAGATCCCGAAGAGGAAGATGATATTCACCCAGTCTGCAAAAACGTCAGTTCCCTGAAGACGGTAGACACCGAATATTGCGGCCAGCGCAACGCAGAGGGATATCAGCACAGCCCCGCCGCCAATGCCCGCCATCACATCACGCAAAGCCTTCAGGTCGAGCGGAAGATCATCGTGCTTTTTGCGGCCCAGGTGCCGGATCACCAGCTTGTAGATCACCAGGCAAAGCGCGATTAGCAGGAACACACTGGTAATGGTGCTGGCAACAGGGCCAAGATTGGGAGAGATCAGCTTAGCCGTCGCCAGTGATGTCAGCCATGCCGCGCCAATCACCAGTGCCAATGCCACCAGCATGGCGACAAGGGGAAACTGCCAGATTTTCAGCCAGATCGAACGGCGCTTTACCGGCTCGAAAGTTGGCGACGCGTTTTCCATGCTGTTCCTTCCTCAACGTGACACCTCGTTGCGCCAGCCAGAGGTTGGCCGCAAGTTGCGGCTTGCTATTCTCCGCGCTTTTCACGCTTGAGCAGTTCGGCCTTTATCTTTGTGCCATAGGCATATCCGCCCAGACCGCCATCAGCCGCAATCACGCGATGGCAGGGAATAAGTACGGCAATATTGTTCGCGCCATTCGCCCCGCCCACTGCACGGCTGGCTTTGGGCTGGCCCAGCGCTGCGGCAAGTTCGCCGTAGCTGCGCGTTTCGCCAGGCGGAATGCGGCGCAGTTCCTCCCACACGCGCTGCTGAAAAGCGGTGCCTTGCACATCCAGCGGAATGTTCTGCCCGTTGCCGGGTATCTCCACCGCCTGTGCAACCTGCGCGAACAATTCACTAAAGTCCTCACCGCCTTCGATAAGCCTGGCCTTGGGAAAGCGGGCGCGCAACTGTGTCTCCCCTTCCCCGAAGGAAAGGCAGCACACCCCCTTATCGGTTGCCGCCACCAGCATCGCGCCAAGAGTGGTCTGGATCACTGTATAATGAATGTCACGCCCAGCGCCGCCGTCCCGGCGGTCTTTCGCACTCATGCTTAATCTCCCTTGCAGATCGTCATAAAACCGCGACGGCGCTGAATAGCCTGCATCATATATGGCATCCGTCACGCTTGGCCCAATCGCCAGTGCAGCCTCTGCCCGCTCCCGCCGCAAGGCGCGGGCGTATACTGCGGGTGAGAGGCCCACTGCCCGCGTAAAAATGCGTTGCAGGTGCGTAGGCGAATATCCGGTCGCCCTGCCAAGGATCTCCAACGATGTTGGCCTGCCCGCACTGCGGATAATCTCCAGCGCGCGCAGCACGGCGGCCTCTTCCCGAGATTGCTGATCCGGCGCGCATCGTTTGCAGGCGCGAAGACCCGCCACCTCTGCCGCATGGGGCGTGGCGTAAAACCGCACATTCTCCCGCTTGGGCGCGCGCGCCGGGCAACTGGGACGGCAATATATGCCCGTGGAGTGCACTCCGGTCACGAATACGCCATCGAAGCGGCGATCTTTCGCCAACGCGATCTGCCAGCGATCATCATCGTGCAGCGAGGAATCAGTCATGGTGATGCACGCGGGCGACAAAGCAGCCATGGGCGGCGTTATGCGCATCAATATAGGCTATGGCGGGATCGGTAAGCATCTCACGGATAGTTTCATCCGAGGCGCCGGCCATGGCAAGCCTTGCGGTAGAAAGATTGCCCGCCGCATCATACGCGCGAAAGCTGATGGGGCGATCTGCAAGCACAGGCGGGCATTCATCCACGAACCGGGCTGCTTCTTTCGCATCGCGACGCACGAAAATGGCAAAGGCATTGCGATAGGGCGTTTCCACGGCGTGGTTTACGTGGTGCACAAGCAGCAATTCCTCACCCTTTGCCGCATCCTGAAGACTGACACGGCAGGGAAAGCCCCGGCTGGCATTGGCAATTTTCAGCGTGGCCCTGTGCTCGGCCATATCCCCTTCGGACATGGCGAAGAAATGGCTGAAGGGTTTGGGATCGAGCCCCTGGATGC
>JBASBA010000380.1:0-3022 GCA_049650885.1 Alteraurantiacibacter sp.
TTGCCAGACATGTGAAGGATGCGCAGTTCCCGTGTGTAGGGGCAAAGTCGGCTTTGGCGCGCGGCACGCTGAAGACAGTTGTCTGTCGCGATCTTGCCAGCGGTTGGGACGATCTGCCTATTCATCGGGAACTGTTGCGATGGTCCAGCGCGTATGATGATGACCCTGACGGTCTGCGGTCGCTGGCGTTTATTTTTCGCAGCTCCGGCGAGTTGACTGAGCAGGCTTTCGAAAAACACATGTGGTCCCGCATCCAGTCGCTTTCCGACAAGGACAGCTGGCTGGGCCAGAGCCCTGATGCTGCGGTGAGCGGTGACCCCGATGATCCGCATTTTGCGCTCAGCTTTGGCGGGCGTGCCTATTTCGTGGTGGGGCTGCACCCTGCAGCCTCGCGCCCCGCCCGCCGTTTTGAACGTCCGGTCATGGTATTTAACCTTCACGATCAGTTCGAGAAACTGCGCGCCGAGCAGCGCTATGAGAGGATGCGAGAGACCATTCTGGATCGCGACCTGAAGCTGGCCGGCAGCGCAAATCCGATGCTGGCAAAGCACGGCGAAAAGAGTGCCGCTGCGCAGTATAGCGGGCGCGTAGTGGGCGATGACTGGACCTGCCCGTTCAGCAATCCGCGCGAGCGGGTTTGATGATAGACGATCTTGCACAGCCCGATCGCCTGTGGTCGGTCGCGATATCCGCGGTGTTCTTCTATTTTTTCATCGTTATTCTGGTTCGGGTCGTGGGGAAACGCACGACCAGCCAGCTCAACAATTTCGATTGGATCATCAATATCACCGTGGGCAGCCTCGCAGCCAGTGGCATTCTGTTGCGGGATGTCGGCCTGTTGGACGCAGGGCTGGCGATTGCGGTGCTGGCGACTTTGCAAATGCTGACGACATGGTCCGTATTGCGCAGCAAGCTGGTCAGCAAAATCGTGAAGGCCCAGCCCGTGCTATTAACGCACAAGGGCGAATTCCTGCGGGATGCCATGCGCAACGAACGTATTTCCGAAGAAGAGATTTGCAGCGCGTTGCGCGCGCACGGAATGTACGATGTTGCCGATGCAAACTGGATCATCCTGGAAACCAATGGCGAATTGGTTGTAATACCGCGCGATGATATCCGATTGCGGGATGTGGGCAGCATGGGCGGCGTCTCCTACCCCGACACATTGGCGGACACCTGAAGCGTTCTTTCGAAAGTCACCGCGACCATGTTCACACAGCTCAACCCCACAATTCCCGTGACCATCACCGGCAAGGGCGCAGGATACGCCGTTGCCGTGATCGATTACGGGCAGGAGCATGATCTTATCTGGGTCACCGCCATAACCGCCACGGGCGAGCTGTGGTGCGCGCCCAATCCGAAGGTTCGCATGGACACCAACTGGACGATGGGCCGGTCGCTATCTCCGGATGCGACGACATCGGATTGACCGCCGGAGGGGGAGGCGGGGATCATTCTCCGCTCCCCCTTCCGGCCATCGCCGCCTTATATACTTGCAAAAGCGCCTGATTATTTGGCCGGTGTGAGAGAACCGCCTGTTGGCATGGGGCGCACGGTTTCACGGAATGCGGACAGGTAACCTGTCGCCTCTACCCGCAGTCCGGTGCCCTCGCGTTCGTCTAGTTCGGCTGGTGATACGTCGATATCGATGCTGCGCTTTTCAACGCTGATACGGATGATATCGCCGTCGCGCACCTTGCCAATCGGACCGCCGGTGGCCGCTTCGGGATGAACCTCCGCCACCGTCAGCCCCTTGAGGCACAGGCCTGACAATTGCCCGTCCGTGACAAAAGCAGTCGTCTTGGCAAGGCCCGCCGCGTCCAGCGCAAACAGGATCAGCGATGCGCCACCGCCCATTGCCGGTCCGCCGCGCAAACCCTGGTTGCGGCTGAGAACAACGTCACCTTCCTGGATCACCCCTTTCTTGATCGCTTCCATGCAGCTTTGCGTATCCTCGAACACGCGCGCCGGACCCGTAAACTCCTCCGGCCGGGACCCGTCGCGGATTCCCAGACGGACCACGGCGGTATCGGCAAAGCTGCCGCTCAGAATGGCGATGCTGGGGCCTTTGCTAAATGGCTGGTCGAGTGCATGAATCGTCTCAGGCCCCTCGACCTCGTAGCTTTCCAGATTTGCGGCCAGCGACTTTCCGGTGCAGGTCATTGCTTCGCCGTCGATCATCGGCAGCAGGCGTTTCAGGATGGCGCGCGCGCCCCCTGCATCCTCGAACTGTTCGATCCGCACCGCGCCCGATGGCCGCACCGGGCTGAGCACTGGTACATCGCTCATCTCTTCCCACAGCTTGAACACGTCGACGCCGTTCTCCGCCTCGATCGCGGTTGCCTGGAGGTGCTTGATGGCATTGATCGATCCGCTCACCGCCAGCACGGTGGCGATAGCGTTGCGGAAGGCACCTTCGGTCAGGATCTGGCGGGGGCGCAGGTCCTCGCTCACCATCTCCACGATGCGGCGGCCGGCAGCGCGGGCATTGTCCTGCATCTTTGGCGAATTGGCGCGGACGGGCGCGTGTCCAGGCAACGCCATGCCCAAAGCCTCCACCACGGAGTGCATCGTGTTGGCCGTGGCCATGCCCGCACACACGCCGGGGCCGCGAATGGCGTTTTCGGCCATGTCGGCAACGGGAAATTTCGGCTTCTTGCCGAAGATTTCACCGATCTGTCCCGACCAGACATCCTCCACGTCCACCGGTTCGCCATCGATTTCGCCAGCCTCCTGATACCCGCCGATCACGAGGATGGTGGGGATGTTCAACCGCGCGGCGGCCATCAGGTGCCCCGGCGGGGTCTTGTCGCAACTGGTCAGGCAGATCATGCCGTCCAGAAGGGCGGCCTCAACCTGCACTTCGATATCGTTGGCGATGATATCCCTGCCCGCCAGGATATAGCTGCCGGATTTCGCCGCGCCGGTGATGAAGTCGCTGGGCGCGGAAGTGCGCACTTCGAACGGCACACCACCCGCCTTGCGGATTTCTTCCTTAACGATCTTCGCGATACCATCGAGA
>JBASBA010000381.1:0-6241 GCA_049650885.1 Alteraurantiacibacter sp.
GGCGACAGTCGTCCCGCGCCCGATCAGGCAGCGAACAGCCCGGCCAGCAGGAATTCAGCCATGGCATCTGCGCGATCTTCATCCGTCTGCTTGCCAGCACTTCCCTGCGGCGCATCGGGCAGCATCCGTTCGTACAACGGACCGAGCGCAAAGAACGAGCCCACGCCGTGAACCAGCAGCGCCAACAGCGCAGACGAGCCAAGCGGGCGCAGACTGGTGCCGGAGGCAACCTGTTCCAGCAGCTTCTGCAGGCGGCGCTGGAACGGCAGAGTAAAGTGTTCGGTCAGGTAATCGAGACGCCAACTGGGCTCCCTTCCCTCTTGCTGGCTGATGGCCACGATGTCCGAATTGATGATGGCCCAGCGACAAAAGCGAAACACGAGGTCGCGTAGTTGCTCTTCGGGCGAGCGGGTCGGATCAAAAGCAATCTCCACGTCCCGCGCAGCCTCGTTCAAACGCCAGTCGACCGCAGCCTTCCAAAGCTGCGACTTCTTGCCGAAGCGCACATTCAGCAGATTATGGCTTACGCCCAGGTCACGCGCCATCGCGCGCATGGTGGCGGCTTCATATCCGAGATTGGCAAAGGTGGTGAAGGCGGTGCACAACAGCGCGGCCTCATCCACCGATTCCTTTGCATCCGCACGTGGGCGGCCCCTGCCCCGTTCACGCCGGACCGGCTGAATTGCACCCTGCTTCGCAGAATCCGCAGGATTTCGAGCTATCGTTGCCATTTTCAGAATTTGACAATTAAATTGTCATCCGTCAATTTAATTGTCATAAGACACTCATTGGGAGATGCGAGTCGATTATGACCGAAGCAGTTTGGTGGGCAGTGGCCCGCTCTGAAGAAGTAAGTGCAGAAAAACCGCTCAGCGTTGATATTGGCAATCAACCGATTGTGCTCTGGCGCGATACCGATGGCGCTGTCCGCGCGCTGGAAGATCGCTGCCCGCACCGCCGCGCGCCGCTTTCGCTCGGCTGCATCCTGGGCAACGGTGCAATACAGTGCGGTTATCACGGCTGGACGTACGACGGCGCAAGCGGCCGGCTGATCGACATTCCCAATCTGAAGAGCGAGCGGAAATATCCCCCGGTCTACAAGGCCAGATCCTTTGGCGTGCATGAAAGCGCGGGCTTCGTGCGTATCTGCCTTGAAGCAAAGGCGCCGCCGCCTGCCGATGATGGCTATACCCTGCCCCTTTCGGGCACGTCCACCGTGGCGCTGGATCATGGCCAGTATATCGCGGCTCTGTTCGATGATCCCTCGCTGCTGATTTCAATCAAGGGCGTGCGCTTCTCGCCCTACCTACTGGCAGAACTTTGCGAACAGGAAGGGCAACTGGTGATGGAACGGTCTTGCCAATGGGCATCGCCGCACTGGCCCGCCCCCTTCACATCCGATTTTCCGATCAGCCTGCGGATCGCCACCGATCCCGTAACCGGCGAAAGCGATCTCACGTTGCGGGATGAGGAGTTCAACCTGCTTTTGCATGCCACGCTCGCGCCGGTACCTGGCGCACGCCAAGTCACGCAGGTGCGCTGGCGCGCCATACTTTCGCCCGAACGCCATGGCCTTGCAGCCAAGGCCATGGGTGTGGGCACGCCACTGCGCGTGCACGATCATATCGATGGCGCTGCGCTGCGGGTGCTGAAACCCTCAGCATCGATCCACGCAGACGATCTGCGGGAAAAGATCGCGGCCAGCATTGAACAGCAAGACAAAGTCGCCTGAGAGCAAAACGTACCGGGACAAGGAGCCTGCCATGCTAGAAACAACCGAAAACCCAGCAACCCTGGCCAATGATGATCCGATCATTTCGGACCCGCGCCAATTTTCGGCCAAGGTCAATGCGTGGGTGCCGCATGAAATCATGCTGACCGATGCGTGGTTTCCGCTGGCCCACAGCTTTGCCGTGGACAAGAAGCCGGTTCGCCGCGCTGTCTATTCGCAGCCCTTCTACCTGTGGCGCGGGCCCGATGGGCAAGTGCTTGCTGCGGAGAACCACCCCAACGATACGCTGGCTGGCACCAAGAGCGAATACACGGACGAAAGCGGCCATTATCCGGTGCTGGAAAAATACGGCTATGTCTGGGGTTGGCTGGGCAAGCCCGAAAATGCTGCGCCAGAGCATGTTCCAAGCATTCCCTATCTGCCCGAGGATGGCGGCCTGCCGCTGCACATGCTGGGTACCGTTCGCTTCGATTGCTGCGCACCACTGAGCCTGGAAAACCTGATCGACCTGACGCACGCAGATTTTATCCATGCCGACGTCGTTGGTGACGAAAAGATGGATTCCGAGAACGTGGAAGTGTTCCACGACAGCGAAACCATCACCATGGTTCGCACCTGCGTGAACAAGTCGGTTGCACCGATCATGAAGATGTTCGGCGGTGTACGCGACGATGTGCAGCAAGTGCGCCAGGTGATCCGCATATACCTGCGCAGTCATGCCGCGATTGCCTATGGCCGGTTCAGCCCGGGTGACAACGTGCAGTTGTTCCACCCTTGTGTGCCGGAAACCCGTGACCGCACCCGACTGGACTACGCGATGAACACGTCGAACGTTAAAAAGAGCAATCTTTTTCGCTATATGATGCCCAAGGCGAGCTACAAGGTTTCGCGCCAGGACAGTTCGATGACCTCGCCGCAGAGCCCACGCTATATGCGCCCTGAAAAGCGCAAGGACCTGCACTCCCCGCTCGATGAAGCGGGTCAGAAATATCGCGTCCTGATGACGGCACTCGCCGAACGTCAGGCCAAGGGTGACTTTGCGTACCGCGACAATGTCAGCGCAGATTGCAGCAAGATCATAGGATACGAAAAAGCATGACGACGCTGAGGAACGCGACAGGCGCAGAGCGCAAGTGGTGGGGTGTGATGCCCGTGTTGCCTGCCCCCGCCATGGGCGGCATTGCCAAGCAGATGGAGCAGGTGGGCTTCGAAGGTGTCTTCTCGCTGCAGATTTATGGCGCGCCCTTCGTGCCAATGGCCGCCGTCGCCGCGATGACGGATACGCTCAAGGTCTCCACCGGCATTGCCGTGGCGGGCACCCGCAGTCCGGTGGAAACGGCCTATTGTGCAATCGAATGTGACACGATCAGCGAAGGGCGGTTCGTACTAGGCCTCGGCACTTCGCTGCACAACGCGCTGGAAGGCATTTATGGCGAACCGCACCGCAAACTGCTGACGCACCTGCGCGAAGTGGTGAAGATCGTCCGTTACGTGAACGCCAACGGTCACAAGGAAATGGAGCCGCTGCACGGCGAGTATTACGACCTTGAATGGACCGAGAAGATGATGACCGCGCCGCCCGTGCGCGAGAATATTCCGATCTGGATCGCCGCGCTGAAAGACAAGCTGACCAGCATGACGCTGGAGATTGCCGACGGGCTGATGGTGCATGCGCTGTGGACTGTCGATTACACGGTGCAGAAGAACGATTTCATTCATTCCGAACTCGCCCGCTTTGGCCGCAAGCGCGAGGATATCGAGATCAACGCCTGGCCCTGGGTCGCCATCAATGACGACAAGCAGCAGGCCATTAACGACAGCCGCGCCACCGTGGCCGGATACGCCGGTTACAAGGAATACGAGGATTTCTTCGATTCCATCGGCTTCGGTGATCTGGCCCGCGATTGTCAGCTTGCCACGGGCGAGCATGGCGATGTGTCCGGTGTGATCGACAAGGTCAGCGATGAAATGGTGCAGGCCTTCGTCAAATGCGGCCCGGTGGACGAGGTGCTGGAGGAGCTCGAACCCGTCTGGGGCGTGGTGGATTCGCTGTGCCCGATGACCCCCTATCGAAACCTCTCGATGGAACAGCTGACGAAATACAACGAAGGCCTGTTTGGCATGGTCGCGGAGGCGAAACGCCGAGAGGCCTGAAAAAGAAGCAGGTTGGAGTGAAAATCGCAACCGCAGTCGAACATCGGCGCGCAAACCTGAAAAGGTGAGAGATTTGTTGCAGGCAGCGCCGATCGGTTAGCCGACCGGTTGACCAGCCTTGGCCACCAATTCCTTACTGATCCGCCACAGCCGCGCAGCGCCTTCGTCGCTCTGGGTAGCAGGCGTTATGTCACCAAGCTTGCGTTTCGCGAAATATTGACAGGTTGCGTCGGGAGTCCCGCCTCGCGCCAGCCAGAGAATGGTTTGCAGTCTTCATCCAGCTACGCTCCTCCCCGCGATGAACCCAGTCACCAAGGCCGGGCCGACATTGCAGCCATGCGCGGGAGACTTCCCCTGCCAGATCGAATTGGCATCAAGTCCCGCCGCCCACAATCCGGGGATCGGCTGTCCGTCTTCACCCTTCACCCGGCATTGTGCATCGATTTTCACGCCAACTGTGGTCGAACCATCGCCGGGAAAGATCTGGATTGCATAATAGGGCCCCTCGCCCACCTGGCCGAAGCAGGGATTGAGCGCATGGTTGGGATCGCCGATTTCCTGATCGATCAAGGTATCCCCTTTGCCGAATGCGCTGTCCTTGCCCGTTGCGGCATCGGCGTTGACCTTGGCTGCGGTGGCTTCCAGCCCTGCCGCATCCACGCCGATCTGTGCGGCCAGTTCTGCCAGCGTATCGGCGGTTTTCAGATAACCCGATGCCACCAGTTTCTTGGTGTTGCCGCCACCGGGAAGCGACAGGCCAAGGCCGTATTTCTTGACGTTCTTCGCGTTGGAGATGATCCACGCAGGCACATTGCCGGTTGCATGCATATCTTCCACGAAATGTACGCTGGCCTCGTTGGCGAAGCGTTTGCCGTCATTACCCACCGCGATGCAGCCCGGTTTCGACATATCTATGAGGTGGGCATAGCGTTCGACATAACCATCATCGCGCGTACGCTTTGATACCACGGCCCACACCGCGTTTGCGTGGTTGTCTGCCCCCATCACCGCGCCAGAGGCGGTAGCGGCGCTGATGCCATCGCCGGTGTTTTCATAAGGCAGGATCGAAACGTGCTGCTCCGCAAAGGGAATGTATTCCTTGCGCATCTGCTCGCTGGCGGAAAAGCCGCCTGCAGCCAGAATGACGCCTTTCGTTGCAAGCACCTGCGTTTCCTCGCCGCCAATATTGGCCACGACGCCAGTTACCTTGCCGCCTTCTACCAGCAACCGTTCTACCGGCGCATCGGCATACAGATCGACTCCTGCATCCAGTACCGAGCGGTACAACCTGCCCATCAGGGCGGTGCCCATGGTGAGACGCGAGCCGCGTCCCAGCTTCTTCTTGTCGCGCGCAAACCGGATAGCGATCTTGGCCATGTGCCACAACGCGCCAGGGCGCGGCAGCCTGGCGATGTATGGCAGGTCGAAAAGGTCGATCATCATGCCGCCTGGCGCGTTGAATTCCTGGCGCGGCTTGGAAAGGCTGTCGAAATAGGGGCCAAGCTGCTTCCCGTCATACTCTGCAGGCGCGAGCAATCGTCCTTCGTGCATCGCTCCCTCAACGTCCGGATACCAGTCGCTGGAAGGCGGAGAGAGCAGGAAGTTTACCGAACTGTGGGCCTCCAGCCACTCAACCATTTCCGGCCCCGTTTCGATATAGGCTTCGATCAATTCGCGCTCTGCCCGGTTGCCCACCACCGACATGCAATAGTCAAGCGCCTTCTGCTTGCTGTCATCCACCCCTGCCGCAACCGCCTGCGGACTTTCGGGAATCCACACGCCGCCACCGGAAATCGCAGTCGTCCCGCCAAAGTGCGGCGCCTTTTCCAGCACGGCCACCTTTCGGCCAGCCTTGGCGGCAACCAGCGCTGCTGTCAGGCCTGCACCGCCAGACCCCATCACTACTACATCATACTGCATCGCCAATCCTCTCAAGCACACATGATCGAACGCATGGCCTGGTCGTCGATCCCCAGCTGCCCGGCGCAATCCAGACCATCCCAATATTCCCGCCACCACGCGATCTTGCCGACATCATCCAGGTCGAACACGCCGACGACACTGGTGGTAGTTTCCCGCCCGTCTTTCAGCTGGCGACAGGTATCGACCCGTTCGGTGAAAACGGTGGATCCGCAAACGGCGAGGCTCAGAATGTTGCAGGCACATTCGTCGTAAAGTTCGTACTGGCGTTCCAGCTCTTCGCAGATGGAATCGGCACCATGCCTGACCGGCGCGATCGGAACGATCGGCTGATACCGGGCACCGTCTGCCAGCAAGGCCCGCACCGCGGCGACATCAAGCTTGCGGGTATGAAAGAGCGAGAGGAATTCGCGCACCGTAGTTTCAGGGTTCATG
>JBASBA010000382.1:0-3574 GCA_049650885.1 Alteraurantiacibacter sp.
GCTGCTGCCGGTATGCCGCTCACCTCGTTACCACCGGGCAATTATCCAGACTCGATGCTGGGCGACGGTAGCAAAAGCCAAGCCCAGTTCATGCAGGTGCGTGTACAGCGAAGCTGATTTGCCGCGGCGCTGCCAATTATCAGCGCAGGCTCACCACATTGTCGCTTTCGCGCGGGTCCGGGCGGTTGCCGCGATAAAGGCTGAACATGGGTTCATCTGCCACCAACACCGCTTCGCTAGCGCCAAAACCGTTGAACGCCGTTTTCATCGCCGCGCCATAAGCACCCAACATGCCGATTTCTATGTAATCGCCAGCCTGGATATCCTCTGGCAGCATGAAGGGGCCTTTCATGAAGTCAGCATCGTCGCAAGTCGGGCCATAGAAGGCAAATTCGCCCAGTGGCTGGAGCAGATCGTCTTCCAGCGCCACAACGGGGAAACGCCACGCCACGTGCGCTGCATCGAACAGCGCGCCATAGGCGCCATCGTTGATGTAAAGCTCATCCCCGCGGCGTTTCTCCACCTTCACGATGATGGACGAATATTCCGCGCAAAGCGCCCTGCCCGGCTCTGCCCAAAGCTCTGCCGAATAGGAAATTGGCAGCGCCTCGAAATGCTCGTGGATCAGGCGGAAATAATCTTCCAGCGCAGGGGGATCGAGATCGGGATAGATGCTGGGAAAACCGCCGCCAACATCCACGATGTCCACGGTAACAGCAGCCTCTGCAATGGCCGCGCGCACACGCTCCAGCGCCTGCACATAGGCGAACGGAGTCATGGCCTGGCTGCCAACGTGGAAACAGATGCCCAGCGCATCACAATATTGACGGGTCGCCTGAAGCAATGGTGCCGCATCGGCCAGATCAACACCGAACTTGGCCGCCAGCGACAGTTCGGAATGTTCGGATGATACGCGCAGTCGCACCAGCAGGTTCAAATCCTGCGCGCGTGCTCCATCGTCGGTCGTGGTTGCTTCCACGACTTTCTCCAGCTCTTCCAGCGTGTCGAGGCTGTAGGTCCTCACGCCATGCTCGAAATAGGCCTCTCGCACGGCACGGCGAGTTTTGACCGGATGCATGAAGCAAAGCACTGCATCGGGGAGCGTTTCACGCACCATCCGCACTTCGGCGATGGAGGCGACGTCATAATGCGTTACGCCTGCATCCCACAGGATGCGGATCAGATCGGGAGACGGGTTCGCCTTCACGGCATACATCGCCTTGCCCGGAAACTTCTCTGTGAAGAAGCGGGCAGCGCGCGACGCAGCATGCGGGCGAAGAAGGGTCACGGGTTCGTCCGGCTCGAGGGCGCGGACTACAGCCTTGGCGTCAGGATATTGGAGCAATTCAAGGGACCCCCTAAGGTATTAACCGAACAAGCAGCTGCCTTGCGGTGGGTGTCCCTTGGGGCAGCGGAAGCGCGCATTTAAGCCGCTTTGGCTGAATTGCAAGAGAAATCGGATGGGTCGAGCCGCCAGCAGGAGTTTGCCTAGAACTGCACGTCCGGCACCTGATCGACCACACCCTTTTCGCTGTCGTCAAGGTGATGGAAATCGGCCTCCCGAAAGCCGAGCGATCCGGCGAACAGCACAGCCGGAAATGTTTCGCGCCCGGTGTTATAGCGCGAAACGGCCGCGTTAAGAGCCCGGCGTGCTGCGGCCAGCTTGTCCTCCACATCGGAAAGTTCGCGCTGCAATTCCCGGAAATTTGCCGAAGCTTTGAGGTCCGGGTACGCCTCTCCCAATGCCAGAAGCTGATCCAGCGCCACTCTCAACTGTGCCTCGTCCTGCGAATTGATGGAACCTTGCGCAGCGGTGTTACGCGCCAGTATCACCTGTTCCAGCGTATCCTGCTCGTGCCCGGCGTAACCCTTCACCGTATTCACAAGATTGGGGATCAGGTCATGCCGCTGGCGAAGCTGTGCATCAATATCGGCAACGCCCTGGTTTACGTTCTGCCGCAGCGCCACAAGTCGGTTGTAGATGCCGATCAGCACAAGCAGCAGCAAGACGATGACGGCAATTGCGATAATCAGTTCCATGTGGCCAATCCTACCCTACCCTTGTTAAAGAATTGTGTGCCATGATCGGGCGCGAAGGCAAAGATATTTGGCCGGGCGACAAGTGATAGGCAACAAATGATAGAACGTCCCGATGTAGACGGTTTGATGGCAGGCGAGCTGGGCGATTTTTTAAATGCCCAGATCGCTGTGCGTGAAGATGCCAAGGCAAAAACCTGCAGCCGCTATTTCATTTGCGTCATCATTGGCTTGCCGATCGTGGCATTCCTCTTATTCTCGCCACTGGCAGACTTGCGCTATTTTATCATCGCTGTGGGAGTGATGGGAGCCTTATGGTGGAGCCGGATCCCGGTGAACAAGGCGAAGAAGGATACCAAGTCCGGTATCAACGCCGCCATCGCGGCCGCCCTTGGCCTGGAATACAAGCACGATTGCGACGAGGGGCACGGCTTCTCCCGCGCAAACCAGCACAAGATGTTTCCAAGCCATGATCGCGCCAGGTTCGAGGATTTGTGGTGCGGCACGATGGCTGGAAAACCCTTCACCCTCCACGAGGCGCATCTGGAGGAGCGGCGCGGCAGCGGCAAGAACCGGCGTTGGGTTTCCGTCTTCCGGGGTGCCATAATAACGATCGGTTTTGCCCGCGATTTTCACGCGACAACTCTTGTCGAACGATCGGGTCGCCATCAGAAATTCCTGTTCCTGGGAGAGAAGGACGAGGTGAAACTGGCGGGCCAGACGCTGCAAAAGGCCGAGATGGTTCATCCCGATTTCGAGGATGCCTTCAGCGTGTTCACTACCGATCAAACAGAAGCCCGTTATTTGGTTCACCCCACCTATATCGAGCGCCTGATCGCGTTGGAAAACGCTTTTCGCGGTAAAGACATCAAAACCCTGTTCAAATACGGCGAGCTGACTATCGCTCTTAAAACGGCGAACATGTTCGAATCCGGCTCTCTTGATCACAATCGAGACCGCGCGATGGTAGAAAAGTGCGTCGGCCAGTTCATGGCCATGGCCGATCTATGCGCGCAATTGAACGAGCTGGATGCTGATTAGGTCGCCTTCAACTGCTTCGCAAAAACATGCGACAAGATTTCGAATCCATCACGCTCGAAAAAGCGATGCGCATCATTATTTCCTCGCCCGCTTTCGAGATAGGCACGGCTCTTCTCGATCCGGTCGTCCCTAGGGTCGCCGCGCTTGTCCAGCAGGTATGTGAACCCGAAGGAAAGCACCGACAGCACTATGGCAATGGCGGCAACGGTCGCGCTGGCGTCAGACCATTCCATAAGTGCTGTCGGTTGATCCAAAGCCTCAGCCCCTATTCGAACAGTTTTGCCCAGCGGCGCTTGTCGCGGTTCTTCCAGTGTTCGCGGTGGTAAGCGTCACTGGCCAGCAGTGGCATTACCGATCCGGCTTCTGCGAACACCATCTGCTCAATCGCGGTGTTTACCTTGCCCCAGCTGGCAGCTTCCTGCAGGGTTGAGGAGGAGCACGCCCCGTCGCGCACATCGGCAACGGTGATCTGCACGGCATATTTGTGCACGGCCAC
>JBASBA010000383.1:0-2386 GCA_049650885.1 Alteraurantiacibacter sp.
GGTTCCTTGCGGCCCTCCACCACGTCTGCATCCACGACCACTTCGGATACGTCTTCCATGCTCGGCAGATCGAACATGGTGTCCAGCAGCAGACCCTCAACGATGGAGCGTAGGCCGCGCGCACCTGTCTTGCGCTTGATCGCGCGCTTGGCGATCGCTTCCAGCGCCTCGTCGGTGAAAGTAAGATCCACTTCCTCCAGCTCGAACAGCTTCTGGTACTGCTTCACCAGCGCGTTTTTCGGCTCCTTCAGGATCGTCACCAGCGCATCTGTATCCAGATCGTGCAAGGTCGCGATCACCGGCAGACGACCCACGAACTCAGGGATCAGACCGAATTTCAGCAGGTCTTCCGGCTCGCACTTCTCCAGCATTTCACCGATCTTGGCCTTTGTGGGATCTTCCACATTGGCACCAAAACCGATGGATCGCTTTTGCAGGCGATCGGCAATGATCTTCTCGAGCCCGGCGAATGCACCGCCGACGATGAAAAGGATATTCGTGGTGTCCACCTGCAGGAATTCCTGCTGCGGATGTTTGCGTCCACCCTGCGGCGGGACAGAAGCGGTGGTGCCTTCCATCAGCTTCAGCAGTGCCTGCTGAACACCTTCGCCCGAAACATCGCGCGTGATGGAGGGGTTTTCCGCCTTGCGGGTAATCTTGTCGATCTCGTCAATGTAGACGATGCCCTGCTGCGCCTTCTCGACATTATAGTCGGAGCTTTGCAGCAGCTTGAGAATGATGTTCTCGACATCTTCACCCACGTAACCGGCCTCGGTCAGCGTAGTGGCGTCAGCCATGGTGAAGGGCACGTCGAATGTGCGCGCCAGCGTCTGTGCAAGCAGCGTCTTGCCACTGCCGGTGGGGCCGACGAGCAGAATGTTGGACTTTGCCAGTTCGACATCGTTGCCCTTGCCGGAATGCTTCAGGCGCTTGTAGTGATTGTGCACGGCAACCGACAGCACGCGCTTGGCGCGTTCCTGGCCGATCACGTAATCATTCAGCGTGTCGCAAATCTCGACAGGGGCGGGAACGCCGCCGTCCTTGCGACCCGCAAGGCCGCTCTTGGCCTCTTCGCGGATAATGTCGTTGCACAGTTCCACGCACTCATCGCAGATAAATACGGTAGGGCCTGCAATCAGCTTGCGCACCTCGTGCTGGCTCTTGCCGCAGAAGCTGCAATAAAGAGTGCTCTTGCTATCTGTTCCGCTCAACTTGGTCATAACCTTCGTCCTATGCGCCCGGACCTGTGCCTCAACGTAGCACGCGGCGCGGGAGAATCAGCCTACCAATCTAGGGTAGGTGCGCTGAATATCAATCGATTGAACCCTAGCATCCCCGGCTTGCGCCAGCCTGAAGGGACAGGGTTGCCAAAATGCTACAGCCCGCACGCCGCGCCTTGACGCGGGTGCGGGCTGCGCATTTATTCGCTTTCCTTGGTCGGGGCGCCGCCCGTGCCGTCGCGATCATGCTCCGCATCGTTCTTGGGACGATGGGCGAAAACCGCATCGACGATACCGAACTTCTTCGCTTCGTCGGCTTCGAGGAAGGTATCACGATCCATCGCCTTTTCGATGTCTGAAAGGCTCTGGCCGGTATATTCCACGTAGAGATCGTTCATCCGCTTGCGGATACGCAGGATTTCGCGCGCCTGGATTTCGATATCGGAAGCCATGCCGCGCGCGCCGCCGCTGGGCTGGTGCACCATCACGCGGGCGTTTGGCAGTGCCACGCGCATGCCCGGCTCACCCGCTGCCAGCAGGAAGCTGCCCATCGAAGCAGCCTGGCCCACTACAACGGTGCGAACCTTGGGCTTGATGTACTGCATGGTATCATGGATCGCCATGCCAGCCGTAACCACGCCGCCGGGCGAGTTGATATACATGGAGATGTCCTGCGAATTCTCGCTCTCCAGGAACAGCAACTGGGCCACGATCAGGCTGGCCATGTTGTCTTCCACCTGGCCGGTTACGAAAACGATGCGTTCGCGCAGCAGGCGGCTGAAAATGTCGAAGCTGCGTTCACCGCGGCTGGTCGATTCGACGACGACCGGCACCAGGGCGCCGGTGACGGGATCGGTAGTAAACTGGTCTTTCTTGTCGCCGAACAGGTCGAACATGCGTGGTCCTTCTCTCGTGTTGCGGAGCCTATGTCGCGTCTAGCGGCTAAGGGTTCAAGGGGGTGTGGACACAAGGCCTTCAGATTCCGTTTACTGCGCCCTTCATCGATCCCCGTAACCTGTTCGTCTTTTTAACGGGAAGCAGACGGCTTTGGTCGATGATTGGCAGCGCGCCTCGCAAGTCCCGCTGTACCCCATGACGATTACAGGTGTGGTTGAAAAATGGGGTTGATCTTGCAGCATTATCTTACCGGCGTTGCCGTATTGTCT
>JBASBA010000384.1:0-3107 GCA_049650885.1 Alteraurantiacibacter sp.
GACCGATATCGACGAATCCGCACTATCGATCGCACGGACCGGCCGCTATCCCGCCGGGTTGCTGGCCAATATCGGCGACAACAGACGGCAGCGGTTCTTTCGCAAGGATGGCGCAAGCTGGGTCGTCGTCAAGGATTTACGCGATCTATGCATGTTTTCTCCGCACAGCGTCATCAGCGATCCGCCATTTTCGCGAATGGATCTTGTGTCGTGTCGGAATCTGCTAATTTATCTAGGCCGCGGCCTTCAGGAGCAGGTGATCCCGACGTTTCACTATGCGCTGAAACCGGGGGGATACCTCTTGCTTGGATCGTCGGAAAGCATCAGCCAGCACGACGATCTGTTCGCACCGATCGACCAGAAACTGCGGGTCTTCCAAAGCCGGGCGCACGACACGCACCGCCCGCGCCTGCCGATGAACTTCGGCAGTCTGGGGCGAAATCTGGGTCAATCCGAGACTGGCGAGCAGTCGGCCGAGGCCAACGCGTATCAACTGCGCCAGCGCGTCGAACGGCAGGTTCTGGAACGCCACGTGCCAGCGCATGTTGTCGTTCGCGCCGAGGGCGACATCGTTCACTACTCGACACAAACGGCGCGCTACCTCGAGATGCCCCGCGGCGCACCCAACCGCCATCTTCTGGATCTGGCCCGGCCGGAACTTCGGCTGGAGCTGCGCGCGGCGCTTCGCGACGCGGTGGAAAGCGGACGAGTGTCGAACAATCGCGCCGTCATGAAGGATGAGACGACCGGAGAAGATATCGCCGTGGCTCTGACCGTCGAGCCTCTGCGAAGCGACGTGAAGACCGAGAAGTTATTTCTAGTCCTGTTCTCGCAGGCCGAACCCATAGTCAAGGTAAAGCCCTCCGACCCGAATTCGGTATCGCGCGACGCCAAGGAGGCCGCCGAACGTGACATACGTGACATGCACGAACGGCTGCAATCGACCGTAGAGGAATACGAGACCGCCATCGAAGAGCTGAGATCGTCGAACGAGGAACTGGTGTCCGTCAATGAGGAGGCGCAGTCCACCAACGAGGAACTCGAAGCATCGAAAGAAGAAACGCAGTCGCTCAACGAAGAACTGAGCACAATAAACGGCGAGCTGAACAGCAAGGTCGTGGAACTGGACCGAACAAACAGCGATCTGAAGAATCTTCACGAAGCCACGCGGATCGCGACCATCTTTCTGGACGATGATCTTGTCATCCGCAACTTCACCCCGGAGGCGTCCACCATCTTCAATCTTCGCGACGCCGATGTCGGTCGCCCCCTGACCGAGCTTGCCAGCGCGCTGGACTATCCCGAATTGCGGCAGAACATTCAGGCGGTGTCGGAATCGGGCGAAATGCTGGAGCGTCAACTTTCGGTGGACGACAGCAAGGACCATTTCCTGGTTCGCCTTAATCCCTATCGCGACCGGAACGAAGACGTCGCAGGCGTGGTCGTGACGCTGGTCGATATCTCCAAACTTGCACGGGCCGAAGCGCAGCATCGGCTGCTGATCGAGGAACTGAACCACCGCGTGAAGAACATGCTTGCGGTGGTCATCAGCATCGCCAAGGCGACATTGCGCAATACCCCGTCGCCAGAGGCGTTTACCGACACCTTCATCGGCCGCCTTCAAGGCATGGCCCGCGCCTATGCGCTGCTGTCCGACCAGAATTGGGTGACCGTCGCCCTGCGCAACATCCTGAAGCGCGAACTGGAAGCCCACGACATCGGACGCTTCACGCTCACGGGGCCGGACGCCGAACTCGAACCCGAGATGGCGCTGTCCATCGGGCTGGTGATCCACGAACTGGCGACCAACGCCGCCAAATACGGCGCGCTTTCAGCCAATGAGGGACACGTGGCAATCGATTGGCCCATGTCGAATGCGCAATTGCAGGTCGATTGGACGGAAACCGGCGGGCCAGTTGTCAGCAAGCCGGGACAAAAGGGTTTTGGCATTGCTCTGGTAGAAGGCCAGATATGCACTCAGCTTGGCGGAAATATGGATGTCGAATACGCCCCAACCGGGCTGATCGTGAAGCTGAGCGTTCCGCTTGGCAGTCAGGACGCCTGATGACCGATGCGAATACCAACTTCGAACGACATGAACTTTTGCGAATACTGATTGTCGAAGACGAATGGCTGGTCGCACTCGATCTGGAATCCATCCTTGAAGATGCAGGCTATTCCGTCTGTGGCCCGGCCAATACGGTCGAGACCGCCCTTGAACTGATAGAATCCGAGCGGGTCGATTTAGGTCTGCTGGACATCAATCTTGGCAAGAAGACCTCTTATCCCATCGCCGCCGCCCTGCGCGAAAAGGCCAAACCCTTCGCGTTCCTGTCCGGCCACTCGGATGCGCACATCGACAGCGAATTCCGCGACGCGCCGCTCATCAGCAAGCCGGTTGAACCGAAACGGCTGATTAATCATATTGGCAAGTTGACCCATCGTGCCTGAGAGCACCTTGCAAGTTTCAACGGCGGAGTAAAAACCGGCCACACTGCTGAGCACTTCTGCCCAATCCCCTTGAGCGACAGACCGAGGTTCGCCGTTGGTCAGATACTTGAAGGTGGGCGAAAAGCGTTCCTCCGCAGGCGAGAGGAATACGGAAACTCATCGTGAATGTGCTATTGATCGGGAGTGGAGTGACGAGCCCGAGCGCGGCGATCCGTCCTCTATGGTTGCGAACCCTCCGCCAAGCTCGGTGCCATTGTCTCCCGGCCTCACGAATGGGAATCACACGGTAATTCCCGACGAGGATCAGGCCCCTGGGCGGCAAAGTACCACATGCTCCTAGTTCTATAATTTGGCAGGGTATTTTCAGATAAGAAGATCAATTCCGGAATTATACCTGCCAGAACGAACCATCGTGCATAGCACAGCGAAAGCCCAAAAAGTCCGGAATGCGCCTGTTCCTGCACGGTGCTGCGAACGGCATCTGTCTCAGACTAGCCATTCGCGAGCGGCGCGGCGGAGGTCTCGTCCGAGCCCTCTTCGACGAATGCTGCGGGGCGTACGAATGCCGGCTTCAGGCGTCTCAAATGGATCTGGGCTCACGTATCTCCTTCGTTCCAAAGCGCAGGAGCGACACTGTCGCAACGGGCCAAGTATTC
>JBASBA010000385.1:0-11431 GCA_049650885.1 Alteraurantiacibacter sp.
GTCCATCACGGCGGCAAGGGTATTCTGCATCACACCGTGCATCTTGCGCAAAGTCGCCTCGTCCAGATCATTCGCCTTGCGGTCCGGCAAAATTCCGATCTCGAACAGTATTTCATCGGACCACAGGTTTCCGATACCGGCGATCTTCTTCTGCTCGATCAAGGCCGACTTCACGGCACCATTCGTACCGCCGATTATCTCGACAAATTCATTTTCCCCGATCGCCATCGCGTCGGGGCCAAAGCCGATGCGTTCGATCTCCGCTTCGGGCGAATCGACCACGCGCAGCCATCCCAGCTTGCGCGGACATCGATAGGCAAGGGCACGCTGGCCTTGAAAGCGGATCAGGAACTTGGTGGCGTCTGGCTGTTCCTCGTCATCTTCATCGAACGGGATCAGGCTGCCCGTCATGCCCAGATGCACGCAGATCCACGGGCCGGTCTTTGATCCGGCGAAAATCAGTTTGCCGTGGCGATGGGTCTCAGTGAACTGGCGACCGACCAGTCGCCTGCGCTCGTTATCGCCGGGCAGTTCGATATAGGTAACGTCGTTACCGGGACTTGCGTCTTCGATGGTGCGATTGAGGCACTGGTCTTCTATCCGGCGGCGATTGGCTTCGGCTTCTGGAAGTTCTGGCATGATGATGGAACACCCGCCAAAGGGCGCAGGTTCCGGTTCAGCCCCAGCGGCCGGTCTCCATCCAGATCAGGAAACGCCGCAATGGCCTGATCCAGATTACGCCCAGAACGATGTAGACAAGCGTCTGCGCCCACACAGGCCATCCACCGATCAGCGAAGGCGCATAGCGCGCTATTACGACGCAATAGATGATCAGACCGGCGACCATTGCCAGTATCCCGACAGGTATGCGCCAGGTCGGTTCAGTGCGCATCAGAATTGCCCGTATATGCGCGTTGGGGTGATAATTGCGGAAAGGGGCATGTCATGCTCCTCCACCGGCAAGTGGTCGCACCTCTGCACGTCCCACGCCATGCCCAGCGCCAGTGTTTCAGGGTGAGCAGCCAGATATTTATCATAAAAGCCGCCACCCTGACCGATGCGGTTTCCATCATCGGTGAAACCCACCAGCGGCATAAACAAGACATCCGGCACCACCAGTTGCGCGTCAGCGGCAGGTTGCATCAGCTTCATCGGGCCTTCTTCAAGGTCGCTCTCGGCATAGGGATCAGTGTGGACATGGAAAGTCATGTCACGATCTAGCGATTCGATGCGGGGCAGGGCGATTGTGTGGCCGTTTTCCATGAAGAAACGGGCGTAGCTGCCAGCGGGAGCCTCGCCCGTATCGGCGCGATAAAGACCTATTACTGCACCCTCTGGCACAAGTGCACGCACGGGCGCAGGTGGTTGTTTGAAAACCAGCGCACTCACCTCTGGCGGCAGGGCGGCTGCGTGTTCGCGGCGGGCTTTGCGCAATTGTTTGCGCAGGGCGGCTTTTTGTTCAGTTATGTCGGACATCTCGCTCGCCCTAGGTGGAAAGTGGCGGAACCACCATGGGTCGTTTTCCGGGAAATCCTCTGACGCGAAAACGTCAGGTGGGCGCCGTATGCACCGGCCCCACAGCCGAACTGGTGGACCGGGCAGGGACAGCTCCCTTGGATTGCTTATAGCCTCAGGGATGTTCGAACAGATCGTACCGGGCAGTCCCGCCAACCCCTATTTAGGCGTTGGTGTCGCCACTCTCAAGCACGTTCGCCAAACCTTCGAGCCGATCGGCCATTTTTTCCAACGCTTCGGCCTGCATTTCGGGCGCTGGGGCCTGTTGCACGGCGGCCTGCGCTTCGTGCAGTTCATCGGCCAGCAGCAGCGATGCGTAAAGCAGTACACGCTCTGTCGACTGGCCTTTCATCCTGTCGAGTTTCACCAGCTTTGTGCTGATGAAGGCACCCAACCTCTCGATATGTGCTTCCTCGCCCGGCGCGCAGGCGATGGTATAAACGCGGCCGGCAATAGAGAGGGTGACGTTGCTGGTGCTCACGATGAAAGGGTTTCTATCAGGGCGTCCACTTCGGCCAGCGCGCTTTCGGCCTGCTGCCGTAGCCTGTCGTAACGGGCCTGTAACGCCGGATCGGATTGCGGGCGATGCGCTGCGGCAGCCTCGATCCGTGTCGAAGCCGCTTCGATCCGGGCAAGGGCCCTGGTTACGCGATCACCTTCCATCCGCGGCGAATTACTCTCTTATCGTGCCGCGGCAAAGAGTTGCAGCGGCAAGCTGTGAATAACTTTAGATGAATGAATTGACCCTTTACCCAAGTTAAAGGTGTCTTGCTTGACCTAGCCGCCTCCCCCCATCACACAGCCCCCAACCGAATCGCCGTAATTTGTGCGGCACCCGCGAGGAGCCTCTTTCATGAGCGACGATACCGCCCGTTTTACCAACATGGCCAATGCCATCCGTGCCCTGTCGATGGATGCTGTGCAGGCTGCCAATTCCGGCCACCCCGGCATGCCGATGGGCATGGCCGATGTTGCCACCGTGCTGTGGAACGATTATCTCAAGTTCGATCCCAAGGCGCCGGACTGGGCCGACCGCGATCGCTTCTTGCTGAGCGCGGGCCACGGATCCATGCTGATTTATTCGCTGCTGCACCTGTCTGGCTATGACGCGCCAACGCTGGAGGACATCAAGAACTTCCGCCAGCTGGGCAGCCCTTGCGCAGGCCATCCCGAAAACTTCCTGCTGGACGGCGTGGAGGCCACCACCGGGCCGCTGGGGCAGGGCCTTGCCATGGCTGTGGGCATGGCCATGGCGGAGCGGCATCTGAACAGCGTGTTCGGAGACGATCTGGTTGATCACCGCACCTGGACGATCGCTGGCGACGGCTGCCTGATGGAAGGCATCAACCACGAGGCCATCGGCATCGCCGGCCATCTGAAGCTGGGCCGCCTGATTGTTTTGTGGGATGACAACAACATCACCATCGACGGCAAGGTTTCCCTGTCATCGTCCGAAGATATTCCCGCGCGCTATGCCGCAACCGGCTGGCAGGTCGTTTCGTGCGATGGTCACGATCCCGCAGATATCCGCCGCGCCATTGACGAGGCGATGGCTGATGACAGTCGCCCCTCACTGGTGAAATGCACCACCGTTATCGGCAAGGGCGCCCCCACAAAGCAGGGCACCAGCGCCACCCACGGCGCGCCGCTGGGCGATGAAGAGATAGCCGGTGCGCGCAAGGCCTTGAATTGGGACCACGGTCCCTTCGTCGTGCCAGACGATATTCGCGAACACTGGCTCTCCACGGCAGAGCGCGGCAAGGCAGCCCATTCGGAATGGAAAACGCGCCTCGACGCATCCGATCAGAAGGCTGAATTCACCCGCCGCATGGCAGGAGAACTCCCTACCGGAGACCAGGCTGCGCGGACATTCGGCAAATGGCTGGAAAGCGCGGAGAAAGTGGCTACCCGCAAGGCCAGCGAGAACGCGCTGGAAGTGCTGAACCCGCACTATCCCGAAATGATTGGCGGCAGCGCCGACCTGACCGGATCGAACAACACCAAGGCGGGCGGCATCGGGCCGTTCACGGCAAACGATTACTCCGGCCGCTACGTCTACTACGGCATTCGTGAATTCGGCATGTCGGCGGCGATGAACGGTATGGCGCTGCACGGCGGGATCATCCCATATGGCGGCACCTTCCTGATCTTTACCGATTATGCCCGCGGCGCGATCCGCCTGTCCGCGTTGCAGCAGGCGCGTGTGATCTACGTGATGACGCATGACAGCATCGGACTTGGCGAAGACGGGCCGACCCACCAGCCCATTGAGCATCTGCAAAGTCTGCGGGCCATGCCAAACCTGCTGGTAATGCGTCCGGCAGACCGTGTGGAAACTGCCGAATGCTGGCAGATCGCGCTGGCGCAAAAGGATCGCCCATCGGTGATCGCGCTCAGCCGCCAGGGCTTGCCGCAGGTGCGCAATTCGCCTGACGAGACGGACATGTGCTCCAGGGGCGCCTATCGCCTGAAGCGCGCCGGAAACAAGCGCCGCGTGATCCTGATCGCCACCGGCTCCGAGGTGCACCTCGCGCTTGAATGTGCCGAAGTCCTGGAAAAAGACGGCATCGGCTGTGACGTGGTCTCCATGGCCTGCACCCAGTTGTTTGACGAGCAGGATGCTGCCTACAAGGAAGATATCCTTCCCAACGTGCCCCCCGGCGAGATCATGCGCGTCTCGATCGAGGCGGGCACGACTTTCGGCTGGGAACGCTATACGATGTCAAACGGGCTGAATTTCGGGATAGACAGCTTCGGCGCGTCTGCCCCGGCAAGCGATCTGTTCGAGAAGTTCGGCCTTACCGTCGATGCAATCGTACCGAAAATCAAAAGCAATCTGAACGACTAAGCAGGAGTTTCTACTATGGCGACCAAAGTTTCGATCAATGGTTTCGGACGTATCGGCCGGCTTGTTGCACGCGCCATTCTGGAGCGTGACGATCACGATCTGGAGCTGGTCGCGATCAACGACCTGGCGGATACAGATGCCAACGCATTGCTGTTCGGTTTTGACTCCACCCACGGCCGCTTCCCCGGCACGGTAGAGGTCGACGGCACCAACCTGGTGGTGAACGGCAAAACCATTGCCGTCACCAGCGAGCGTGATCCCGGCAATCTGCCGCACAAGGAAATGGGCATCGATATAGTGCTGGAATGCACGGGCTTTTTCCAGAGCCACGATGCAGCAAAGCCGCACCTCGATGCAGGGGCCAAGCGTGTGCTGATCTCTGCACCGGCCAAGGATGTTTCCGCCACCATCGTATACGGTGTGAACCACGAGGTTCTGACGGCGGACGACCTGATCGTTTCCAACGCCAGCTGCACCACCAACTGCCTGTCGCCCGTTGCAAAGGTGCTGAACGACACCGTTGGCATCGAACGTGGCTTCATGACCACCATCCACAGCTATACCAATGATCAGCGCATGCTGGACCAGATGCATGGCGACATGCGCCGTGCCCGGGGCGGTGCGCAGAACATGATCCCGACCACGACGGGCGCTGCCCGTGCGGTGGGACTGGTACTGCCGGAACTGGCAGGCAAGCTGGATGGCTCCTCCGTCCGCGTACCCACGCCCAATGTCTCGCTGATAGACCTGGTGTTCACACCGGGGCGTGACACTACCGCCGAAGAACTGAACAAGGCCCTGATGGCGGCTGCCACTGGCCCGATGAAGGGTGTTCTCGACTACACCGAGAAGCCGCTCGTCAGCCAGGATTTCAACCATCACCCAGCCAGCTCCACCGTGGATTCGCTGGAGACCGCTGTGCTGGAAGGCAAGCTGGCGCGCGTTGTCAGCTGGTATGACAATGAGTGGGGCTTCTCCAACCGGATGATCGATACCGCCGGTGTAATGGCGAAGTTCCTGTAGGATAACCGGATAGAACTCCGCCCGTCCCGAGCTTGTCGAAGGCCTATCGTTCCTTCGGGCGTCGCGCGAATATGTAGAACGGCCCTTTGACAAGCGGGGGTGAGCGGAGTTTATTTTGGTGAGCAATTTCAAAACCCTGGACGATCTTCCTCAGGATCTTACCGGCCAGCGTGCGCTTGTACGCGTCGATCTTAATCTGCCCATGGCCAATGGCCGGGCGACGGAACTGACCCGCGCCCGTGCAGTGGCGCCGACAATTCTGGAACTCAGCGAGCGCGGTGCGAAAGTGCTGTTGCTGGCGCATTTCGGCAGGCCCAAGGGAGAGCGCCATTCAACCTTGTCGCTAAGCGAGGTGCTGGGTGCGGTTGAAGGCGTGCTGGACAAGGAGATCATGTTCATCTCCGAAATCTTTGGCCCGGTTTGCGCGCAGGCGATCGACATTCTTGGCCCCGGCGATATCGGCATGCTGGAAAACACCCGCTTCTGGCCCGGTGAGGAGGCGAACGATCCCGAATTTGCCCAGGCCATCGCCGCCAATGGCGATTTCTACGTCAACGATGCCTTCTCTGCCGCGCACCGCGCCCATGCGACGACGGCGGGCCTGGCAAAACTGCTGCCGTCTTACGCTGGCCGCGCGATGGAAAAGGAACTGAAAGCCCTGGATACGGCGCTGGGCAATCCCACGCCGCCGGTTGCCGCAGTTGTGGGCGGGGCAAAAGTTTCCACGAAACTGGCCGTGCTGGAAAATCTTAGCCGCAAGGTGCAGCATCTGATCATCGGCGGGGGCATGGCCAACACCTTTCTGGCTGCCAACGGCGTTGATGTGGGCAAAAGCCTATGCGAGCACGACCTGACGGACACAGTGAAAGACATCCTTGCCACAGCCGACGAAGCAGGCTGCACCGTTCACCTGCCGTATGACGTGGTGGTGGCCAAGGAATTCGCCGCCAATCCCGTATCGCTTCGCACCTGCAATGTGCACGAAGTGGCCGATGACGAGATGATCCTCGATATCGGCCCACAAGCAACAGAAGCGCTGGGCGACGTGTTGAAAACATGCGCCACGCTGGTGTGGAACGGCCCGCTCGGCGCATTTGAAACGCCCCCGTTTGACGAGGCGACCGTGGCTCTCGCCAAGACTGCCGCTGCTTTGACGCAGGATGGCTCGCTCGTCTCGGTGGCAGGCGGCGGGGATACCGTTGCGGCACTGGTGCACGCTGGCGTGGCCGACGATGTCACCTATATCTCGACCGCAGGCGGCGCTTTCCTCGAATGGATGGAAGGCAAGGAGCTTCCGGGCGTCGCGGCACTGTCGGCCTGACGCAATGGCCGAGGTCCGCAACCTGTTTGCAACGCCGTTCGTGATTGATCGCCTGCAAAGCGCAGAGGGCTTGCAGATGTTGCGCAGCGCCATTGAGGCGGAATTGGCGCGCGATGGAGACGGGATCTCGATCAGCAATATCGGTGGCTGGCATTCCAACACCCAAATGCTGGATTGGGGCGGGGAGGCCGCCAAGGCGCTGGTGTTCAAGGCCATGACGCTGGCTGACGAACGCACGCTCGACAGCAAAAGCCCGCGGGAAAGCCGCTTCGGCTGGATTCCGGAAATGTGGGCAAATGTCAGCCACAAGGGCAATGCCAACCAGTACCACACCCATCCGGGCAGCTATTGGTCCGCCGTCGCCTATATCGACGATGGCTACGGCGGGGACGATAATCCGGAGCTTGGGGGAGAGTTGCAATTGCTCGATCCGCGCGCTCCGCTTACGCAGATGGCAGCGCCGGACCTGCGCCTGCTGGACGATGCCGGCAATCCCTTATCGCCTGAAATCACCGTTCGACCGCGCACCGGGATGATGGTGATGTTCCCCAGCTGGCTGCAACATGCGGTACGCCCTTTTCAAGGGGAGGGGACGCGTATCTCCATCGCAATTAACCTGAGCGCGGCAATGAAGCACCAGGCTTAGCGAGCGCCGCGCCGATAATCAGCGATGCTCCGGATTGGGCCAGCCCGGCTTTTTGCCATCACCCCATTCCGATTTCACATTGCCTACGGCGGGATAGCCGCCATTGTCTTTCATCATGCGCGCAGCATGCAGCAGGTTGAAAGCCATGAAGGTGGTGTTCTTCTGGGTAAATTCGTTGCCAAAGCCAGCGCGCGTGCCATCGTCCTGTTCGTCACCATAGGATGGGCCGGGGCCAGCTTCGCCGATCCATCCGCAATCTGCCTGTGGCGGGATGGTCATACCGACATGGCTCATCGCGTACAGTACGCTGGCGGAGACGTGCTTGATGCCGTCCTCGTTGCCAGTGACGACGCAGCCGCCAACCTTGCCATAAAAGGCGTATTGCCCCTTGTCATTGGTCTGGCCCGAATGGGCATAGAGCTTTTCGATGAAACCCTGGGCTAGCGAGGATTTCTCGCCCAGCCAGATAGGGGTGCCAAGGATGATGATATCGGCGTCAAACACATCCGGCGAAAGCGTGGGCCAGTCGTCACGGTCCCACCCGTGCTCCGTCATATCCGGATAGACGCCGGGGGCCAATTGATATTCAGACAGGCGATGCCGGATGGTTTCCACCTTCTGGATGCGAAATATTTCGGCCACCACGTCCAACAGGGTATCGGTATGCGAAGCTTGTGACGGATGTTTGAGCGTCGCGTTGAAGATGACGGCTTTCAGGTCGGAAAAATCTATGTCGCAACCAGTAGAGATGCTGGATTGTCTGTCACTCAAAGCCATTTGCAAATGTCCCATGTTTAATAGGCAAAGGTCCGAGGCGCAAAGACGTTCCGACTTCGCCTCCTCGACGCGCAATTTTTACACCTTTCCCACGTTCGATTGTCCTCCCCCACATGGGTTTGCCCCATCATACCAATGCACTTGCCCTGCCTGTTGCACTCATGCTGTCAGCAGCATAGGAGCCGTGGGCTATCAATTCCGGGACTGAGGAGCTTCCGTATGAATACCAATGAAATGACTGCAAAGTTTGCCGAGGGCAAAGGCTTTATCGCCGCGCTTGATCAGTCCGGCGGCTCAACGCCCAAGGCTCTGCGCGGCTACGGGGTGGAAGACAGCGAATGGTCTGGTGATGACGAGATGTTCGGCAAAATCCACGAGATGCGCAGCCGCGTGATTACGGCTCCCAGCTTTGCAAATGGCAAAGTCATCGGCGCTATCCTGTTCGAGCGGACGATGGACGGCAAGGTCGATGGCAAGCCCACCGCCCAGGCGCTGAAAGATCGCGGCGTGGTGCCCTTCATCAAGATCGACCAGGGTCTGGCCGACGAAGAAAACGGCGTGCAGCTGATGAACCCGCTGACGAAGCTGGACGCCTTGTTGGAAAAATCTGTAGCGCAGGGCATGTATGGAACGAAGGAACGCTCCGTCATCAAATCTGCCAATGCGCAGGGTATTGCCGACATCGTTGCGCAGCAGTTCGACGTTGGCAACCGTGTGATCGATGCAGGCCCGATGCCGATACTGGAGCCGGAATACGATATCACCGCGCAGGATCGCGCCGAAGGTGAGGAAATTCTGAAAGCGGAAATTCTCAAGAACCTCGATACGTTGGCCGATGAACGGCAGGTTATGCTGAAGCTTTCGATCCCGGTGAAGGCCAATCTCTACAAGGAGCTGGTAGAGCATCCCAAGGTATTGGCCGTGGTTGCTCTTTCCGGCGGTTATCTGACCGAGGAAGCATGTGCGAAGCTTGAGAAGAACAATGGCATGATCGCCAGTTTCAGCCGCGCCATGTTGCAGGATTTACGCGCGCAGCAGAGCGACGACGAATTCGACGCAACGCTGGGCAAAGCCATCAATTCGATCTGTGCGGCGTCCGTCGCCTGATACGTGTTACAGCTGGGCGTCGAGCAAGATCGGCGTCCAGCTGAATTGGAAGCGATAGGCGGCGGGCGAAATTGCCCCGGCGGCAGTCGGTGCTTGCGGCCATACCTGCGTCAGCGTGAGACTGCCGGAAAGGGCATGGGTGGTTGCCGCTTGCTCAAGCTCCACTTCCACATCGCGTCCATCACGCTCCACAAGGGCACGGATGCGGATACGGCCTTCCCAGATACATTCCGCATTGCTGGGGCAGCGACTGTCTTCCAGCACCTCCAGCGGCGTGATTGCTGCGCCGCCGGTTTCAAACGTCTCTCCTGTGGCAACGCAGGCTTCGCCGGCGCATTCGGTATCGGCGGCTTCGGGCGTGACACAGGCGCTGGCGGCCAGGGCGAGGCTTGTGGCGAGGATTGCACGGATAATCATTTGAGCTTGGATAACCGATTGCTATTGGCTCCACAATGAACGCAACAGATTGCCAGCTTTACCTCATCTCTCCGCTTGAAACCGGCGGAGACTTTCCTGATCGCCTTGATCGTGCACTTGGTGCGGGGCAGGGGGTTACAACAGCCTTCCAGTTCCGCGTGAAGGATTTGGATCAGCATGATGCGGCCAGACGGGCGGCGCCCCTTCAGGAAATTTGCGCCGCCCGCGATGTGGGTTTCATCGTCAACGATAGCGTGCCTCTGGCCAAACGGTTGAAAGCCGATGGCGTGCATCTTGGCCAGTCTGACGGATTGATCAGCGATGCGCGTGAGGAGCTGGGCCGCGACATACAGATAGGCGTTACCTGCCATGCCAGCCGGCATTTCGCGATGGAGGCGGGCGAAGCGGGTGCCGATTACGTCGCGTTCGGTTCGTTCTTCCCCAGTTCGACCAAGCAAAGCGAGCATCGTCCGGAGGTCGAAATCCTCGAATGGTGGAGCGGGCTTTTCGAAATCCCCTGCGTAGCGATTGGCGGGATTACGCCGGGCAATTGCAAGCCGCTTGTGCAGGCAGGTGCCGACTTTCTCGCCGTGTCGCACGCGGTGTGGGGCGGTGACGAGGCCGAGGCGATCAGGCAATTGACCAGCGCGATGCGCGAATAAAGGCCTCTCACGGAAAGAAAACCACGTTCGCGAGTTTAGGGGTTGGAGTGGCACACAGCCCACTTGTCTTGAAAGAGGTTTTACTGATGTCACCCAAATATCTCGCCATCCTCGCAGCCCTTCCTCTGATTGCATGCGATGTTCGCGATACCGACGCCCCCGAGACCGAGGCGACGCAGGTGGCAGAACGGGACTGGAATTCAGAACTTGGATACGAACCCATGGGCGAGGATAATTTCGCCGATTCCATGGCTTCCAGTGATGCACAATACACTTCAGCCTCGCGCGATGGAGCGGCGATGGCGGACGGTTCTGAAGCTGCAATGGACGGCACATCAAACAGGGGCACACAGATTTCCGATCCGGAAGATCGGCCGGTAATGCAGGCGCAGGTTGTTCTGGATCGGCAGGGCTTTGGACCCGGCGTGATCGACGGGAAAATGGGCGCCTCCACCCGCAATGCCCTTAAAGGTTTTCAGGAAGCCAACGATCTGGACGTAACCGGGGAGTTGAATGATGAAACCGAGGAGGCACTCTCGCAATGGTCGCGCATTCCGGCGACCCGTGTCGTTACCATCCCTGCAAGCTGGGGCGATGTGGGTTACAAGGACATCCCGGATGATCCCGCAAAACAGGCCGAGATGGAGCGGATGGGATATGAAAGTCTCGACGAGAAGATAGCCGAGCGGTTCCATACAACCGCAGCCGTTCTTCGTGAGCTTAATCCTAATGGCCGACCCGCCGGAGCAAGCGGCCCCGCTGCAACTGGTTCTCCAAGACCCGGTGCGTCTGCCTCTCCTACGCCAACGCCGACACCCACTTCTACCGCTTCGGCGTCGTCAAAGAACAAGCAGTCGGGCATGTTCGCCGCAGGGCAACAGATCCGTGTCCCCAATATCGGCGCAGACCGCATCGAACCCGGCTCGATCCAGGACAAGGGTTGGCAGCAGACCTTGGCCTCGCTGGGTGTTGGTACAGACCAGCCCGAAGTTGCCAGAGTGGTAGTAGATGAATCGGAAGGCTGGCTGAAAGGCTTTGATTCCGACGATAATCTCGTGGTGATGTTCACGGTCACCACCGGCTCGGAAAATGATCCATTGCCGGTTGGTGAGTGG
>JBASBA010000386.1:0-12728 GCA_049650885.1 Alteraurantiacibacter sp.
CCCTTACATCGCGCCGCAAGGGTGCCAGTCGCGGCACCGCCACCTTCGATAATGGTGAAGTTGCGCTTGTCGACCGCCTGCCAAGGGAAGCCGCAGAGGGCGCCCGGATTCGCCTGCAAGTGGTTCGACCAGCATTGGCCGAAGCAGGCCGTGCAAAACACGCACAGGCCAGACCTGCCGACGCCCCGCCCCGCCCCGCACCAACCCTTGCCGAGGGTTTGGCATCTGCTGGCCACGCCGTTCGCCATGTGCGTGCCTTTCCTGACGGTGATTGGGATGAACTGGTGGGAGAGGCGACGGACGGCCGCGCCGATTTTACCGGCGGCAGCCTGCATTTCGCCTGCACCCCGGCAATGACGGTATGCGATGTCGATGGCGATCTTCCGCCACGCGAGCTTGCTCTGGCTGCTGCAAAGGCGATCGGAGACGCGGTTAAGCGGATGGACCTGCGCGGCAATCTGGGGATAGATTTTCCCACCTTGCCCGCCAAGACGGACCGCCGGGAGATAGACACGGCGCTGGCCGATAACCTTGCGCGCTGGCCACATGAGCGCACGGCGATGAACGGCTTTGGCTTCGTGCAGATTGTTGCACGACTGGAGCGCCCTTCGCTGCTTCAGCGCGCAACCTATCACCGCGCCGCTTTCGCCGCCCGCCAGCTGTTGCGCCGTGCAGAGCGGCTGGAAGGCGCAGGGGTGATGGAATTGTCCGCCCATCCCGCCGTTATCGAGCAGCTGACAGACACATGGCTGGACGAACTACGCCGGCGGACGGGCAAGGAGCTGGCGACAAGGCCTGATCCCGGCCTTGCGATACAGGCACCGCACGCCCAGATTGTTGCGCGATGACAAAGCGCCCCTGCCCCATTTGCAAGAAGCCTCGCACAGAGGAATTCAGCCCATTCTGCTCCAGCCGATGCCGCGATCGCGACCTCGCTCAGTGGTTCAACGATGGCTATGCCGTGCCCGGTCCGGCAGCCCCTCCGGAAGATATTGCAACCGAAGACTGAATTGGGGTCTTGCAAAGCGCGCGAGGGTTGGCCATAGGCGCGCTTCCCTTGACCGCGAGCAAGCAATTGCCGCTCGCAGCCTGAAGAATGCCTGGGTAGCTCAGGGGTAGAGCAGACGACTGAAAATCGTCGTGTCGGTGGTTCGAATCCGCCCCCGGGCACCACTTCCTTGCCAGCCCCTCCGCAGGGCTGGGATACGCAAGGTGAGCATCCTCCTCCGACGCAAACCTTCGGCCTTCTTATTGGCCACTATTGCGATGCGGGATCGTTGAACCTTACCGACTTTTTGCTGAAAACCTGGTGCGATTTCGGGCGCCAGCCTTTCCGCAAATTATCATAACGCTATCAGCCACGAAATAAAGTTCCAGGCAAATCGGAACTGGTGGCAGGTGCAATTTCGCAGGCGCTGGACGAATGTGGATTGCCGCAAGGTGTCTTCTCCCTGGTAAACGGCACTGACTATTCCCTCGGAGAGGTGTGGTGAAAGACGCGCGCATCAGACGGGCGCAGCACATCTGTGGGCACATTGGCCATCGACCGGTTTCTGCGTCCGGTATCCTATCCGGATATGCCCGCCGATCTGCTGCCGGATGCGCTTGCGTCCGAGACCACGGGAAATCTGGTGCGTGTGGACGGGGCATGGAAGCAGCCGTGATGCAGGATCGATCGGGCCGCTGACCTGATGAGTATGACGAGCCTCGTGGAGCCTGAGCTTTCGATCCGAAGCATCGGGCGCGAACAACTGGCCCCCATGCAAACCATTCCGCATTGCGATCATTCGGGCGCCAACATCGTGGCGGGAATGTTCTACATGCAGGGCAATGACAGTGGCGGCACGGCGTTCTATTGCCACCGGCGCACCGGCTTCGAGACGATTTCGAAAGGTCGCGAAGCGACCTATCGCGCCGCCGTGAAGGAAGAGATGCAGAACACGAGCATTGCAACCAGAGATTATCATTACGGCGATACTGATGCATACGAGATGCTGGAAGACATCGAAGCCCGCCAAGACCCGCTGATACTGTACCGGGGCAATCTGTTGTACTCCGGCGTGATCCCACACGGCACGAAACTGTCTACCGATCCGGCAGCGGGTCGGCCGACGATGAATATGTTCTTTTGCGGACAATAGCCACCGCAGCTGCGCGGCGTCAGCTACTCTTCCCTGTCCAGTTGCGCGGCAACATGGTTCCACGCCGCAGAGATCACGACGGACCCCTCCCCCACCGCGCTGGCCACGCGCTTTACCGATCCGGATCGCACATCGCCGATGGCATAGATGCCGGGTATCGACGTTTCATACTGCGTATCAGCGCGGGCCGCATCGCCGGTTTTCACGAAGCCGCGCTCGTCCAGCTCCACCATGTCATTCAGCCAGCCGGTGTTCGGACCGGCACCGATCATGATGAAAAGTGCGTTTGTTTCGATATCGCTGTCACCATCCTTGCCGGACACGGTGACGCCGGCCAGTCGATCATCCCCGTGCAGCGCGGTTACTTCTGAATCGTATTGGATCGTGATGGCATCATCGTTTTCCAGACGGTGGCTGAGATATTCGCTCATGGAAGATGCAAGGTTGTCTCCGCGAACGATCAGGTGCACGTGGGATGCCTGCCGGCTGAGGAACATGGCGGCCTGTCCCGCAGAATTGCCACCCCCGACAACCACGGCATCGGCGCCGCGGCAAAAGCGGGCTTCCATGTCGGTTGCCGCATAATAGATGCCCGCTCCCTCGAACTGTGGCAGCCGGTCCAACGGCAGTCGGCGATATTGCACACCTGTGGCCACGATCACGACGCGCGCGCAAATCTGCGCGTCATCCTCCAGCGTGGCGCAGAACTGGCCGTCCTCGCGTTCCGAAAGATCAACCACGCGGCGCGGCATCACGAACCGCGTACCGAATTTCAGCGCCTGTATCTCGCCCCGATTGACGAGATCCGCACCGCTGATGCCGGTGGGAAAACCCATGTAATTCTCGATCCGGCTGGACATGCCAGCCTGCCCGCCGATAGCGGTATCCTCGATCAGAAGGGCGCACAGTCCCTCGGCACCAGCATAAACCGCCGCCGCCACGCCGCCCGGTCCGCCACCGATGATCAGAACATCATAGCTGTTCTGGTCACAGATGTTCAGATCCAGCCCCAGTCGCTGTGCGATCTTTCGCGGCGTGGGGTTTTCGATCACCTCGTCCCGGTCGAAGATGACGGCCGGCGTATGATCCACCAGTCTGCACAGTTCCACGCTCTCATCATCGGAGGCGTCGAGATCGTGCGCTTGATAGGGCAACTTGTTTCGCCGCAAAAAGCTCTCCACCCGCTGCACTGCTGCATCGCGGTTTGCACCCACGATCTTGATGGAGCTACGGTTCTCCTCGAAAGTGCGCCGACGCCGCGCGGCGAACACCGTGATGATGTGATCGGACAGCTCGGGCACGCGCCGCATCAGGTCCAGCATCTCTTCACGCGGGGCCGCGATGACTTTGGTGTCTTTTGCAGCGCGCATTGGCAGGGTCCAGCTTCCAGCGTTCAGGAAGCCGATCTCGCCCATGAATTGCGCGGGGCCAAGCGAACTCTCCAGCAGGCGCTCGTCCGTATAGGGGTCGACGACCTCGATCTCACCTTCCAGAACGTAGAGAAACTCTGTCATCGCATCGCCAACATCGGCAACGATGTCGCCTGCGGAATAACTGCGCTCCGCCCCGATTTCGCAGATCATGGAGACGTGATCATCGGTTAGCGGCACGCGCTTCATCGTATCGAGATCTTCGCCTATCGTTTCCATGGGCCCCGCTTTCGCCATTCCACCGCGCCAATAACGGCGCAAACAGGTGTTCGTTGCAAGCTCTTTTCGGGCGATCCCCATTTCATGCCACAGCCCCTGCCGCGATCTGCGGGTCACATGGCAGGCCGGCGTATCCGTCCGGTTGCGGAACTGGCGTCCAGACCCAACATTGCAGCTACGAACAACCCAAAGGATTACACATGGCTCGCATTCTCGTTCTTTATTATTCTTCTTACGGCCACACCTCCACCATGGCGGATGCAATTGCCGCAGGCATTCGCGACGCAGGGCACGAGGCCGATATCCGCCGCGTGGCCGAGACCGCGCCTGACGAGGTGGTGAAGAACTTCGGCTTCGTGGCAGACACCGATCACCCGCTGATCGAGGGGCCGGATGTTCTGGGAGAGTATGATGGCATGGTGCTGGGCGCGCCAACCCGCTTTGGCCGTCTGCCCAGCCAGATGGCCGCCTTCCTCGATACGTGCGGTGGCATCTGGGCATCGGGCGCGATGATCGGAAAGCCGGGCGCCGTATTCACCAGCAGCAATTCGCAGCACGGCGGGCAGGAGACCACGCTGTTCTCCATGATTACAAACCTCATGCATTTTGGCATGAGCATCATCGGGCTGGACTATGGCTTCGAAGGCCAGAACGGCGTGGACGAAGTAAAGGGCGGTGCACCATATGGCGCAACCACCATCGCCGGGCCTGACGGCAGCCGCCAGCCAAGCGAGGCAGAGCTTGAAGGCGCGAAATACCTTGGCAGGCGCGTCGCCAACACAGCGGCGAAAATGAAGGCGTAACGCCCGCTGCCACTGGCGGGGTAGGTTTTCACGTCCGGCGCGTCTAAGTCCACGATATGGAACATGATAGCGCCGGACTCTCCCCCTTCGATCTTGCCGCCATGCTGGTGGTGGCCAGCGCTTTGCTGGGCTGGTTCAACCACCATTTCCTGAAGCTGCCGCACGTCGTCGGCCTGACGGCGATGGGTGCGATTGCAGCGATCGGCCTGCTGGTGGCCAACGCCTTCCTCCCCGGTATCACGCTGGACGACACGGTTGCGCGTCTGCTGGTGGAGATGAATTTCACCGACACATTGTTGCAAGGGATGCTCAGCTTCCTCCTGTTTGCAGGCGCGCTGCATGTCGATCTGGACAGGTTGAAGGCAGACTGGCTACCGGTCCTCTTGCTATCGACAGTCGGCGTGCTGCTTTCCACGATCATCGTGGGCCTGCTGACCTGGGGCCTTGGCCTGCTGCTGGGGCTGGACCTTGCGCTGATCTGGTATTTCGTCTTCGGCGCGCTGATCGCGCCCACCGATCCTGTCGCCGTGCTGGGCGTGCTGAAGGAAGAGAAGGTGGACGAGAGCCTGCAGGCCAGCGTTGCGGGCGAAAGCCTGTTCAACGATGGTGTCGGCATCGTGGTGTTCACCATCCTGCTGGGTGCAGCAGTTACCGGCACGCAATTCAGCGTTTCGGAAGGCGCGCGCCTGTTCCTGATCGAGGCTGGCGGCGGCTTGCTGGTGGGGCTGGTTTTCGGCTATCTCGGCTTTCGCGCGATGCGTTCAATGGATGAATATGCGCTGGAAGTAACCATCACACTGGCCGTGGTGATGGGCGGCTATGCCCTGTGCACGGCGCTGCATATTTCCGGTCCGCTGGCGATGGCCGTGGCAGGCCTGCTAATCGGCAATCACGGCGTCACCTACGCGATGAGCGATGTGACACGCGACTACGTTATCCGCTTCTGGGAAGTGGTGGACGAATTGCTAAACTCCGTCCTGTTCCTGCTGATCGGGCTGGAGATGATCGTACTGGTGCCCGGCGTGGACGAAAGCCTGCTGATGCTGGCTGCCATACCCATCACCCTGTTTGCCAGAGCCGTGGCGGTTACGGTATCGACCAAGGTCGTGCCCGCTGCCAAGCCCAAGGCGAATGGCGCGTGGGGTGTGCTATGGTGGGGCGGCTTGCGCGGAGGTATCTCCATCGCGCTTGCCCTGTCCCTGCCCGCCGGTCCGGTAAGGGATCTGCTGCTGGCTGCCACCTTTGGCGCGGTATTGTTCAGCGTGCTGGTGCAGCGCGCCACGTTGGGCCGCGTGATCGATCGCAGCAAGGTGCCGCACGGCGGGCATGATCCCGTCGATGGCGGCAAGCCAGCAGGTCTGGAGTGACCCCGCGCAGGCAAGCCGCCACTGGCCTTGGCCTGTTTGGACGGGGGTAGAGCATCATGGGCAAGAAACGCGCTTTTGCGCTGGCTATCGCGGCACTCAGCCTCTCAGGCTGCGCAACCGTTCTCAAGGGCGTGGACCAACAACTTGCTTTTCAATCCATTCCATCGGGCGCGACGATTCAGCTTGCCAGCGGCAAGACATGCGAAACGCCCTGCTCTTTCGAGCTTCGGCGCGGCAGGGATACGATGGTGACCTACACATTGGACGGTTACGACCCCGCCACTGTCTATATTCAAAGCCGCACCGGCGGCGAAACCTCTGTGTTCAACGGAGTGATCGGCGGGGTCGTGGATGCCAGCACCGGCGCTGCAAACGATCTTTATCCCAGCCCGGTCTATGTTCGGCTTGTGCGGCAAGGTGGCAGCGAAAAGGCATTGTTGCTCGACCAGGATGGACAATTCCTCGCGACCCTGTTCGTTCACAACGACCGCGTTGGCAAAACCGTTCGCGAAAGCCTGATTAAACAGGGATTGCTGGACAGCGACACCGAAGGCTCCGATTAGCCGCCCTCGCCATGACGACAGGAAAAAGGGCGCGCCACCATCAGGTGACGCGCCCTTCTCGTATCTTCGGCTGAGCGCGGTCAGCTTTCGATGCGCGTGACTGTGGTCACATCCTCTGGATCGGTGTCGGAAACGGACGTCCAGACGCCATCCGCATCAATCGTTTCGGTTGCGCATTCGACTTCTTCGCCGTCGGCGGCGCCGCACCACTGATCCGGGCGCTCGGATGTCCAGGTGCCGTTCACTTCGGTGCCGTCCGCCATGGTGTTGACATAAGTGCCGTCGTCAGAGACGACCTGCGTATAGGTCTCGCCGTTTGCGTTGGTCACTTCGTAAGTGCCCGCCATCGGCAAACCATCGGCGGCCATGGCAACTTGTACAGCAGGCTCTTCTACTGCGACATCTTCGACGATTGGCTCTTCCGTTTCGGCCTCACCGCAAGCGGCGAGTGCGAATACTGCTAGGAATACAAATTTCTTCATATTGATCTTCCCCCATTATTGGTGGGTAAGACCTACCATGTTTTTCAGGGTTGGATCACACGAATTTGCAGCGCGTTGGTTTCGCGGGACAAAGGCAGGGCATCACGACGCATCAGGTGCGGTTCTGCTGGCGAATCACTTGTTACCTGCACGCGATTGCCCCGCTGCCAAGTTAGGTGTATAGGCCGCGTTCCAACGCGCCCCGGCCCTTTCGTGAACCACGTTCGCGTCGCCGGGGCGCTCGCTTTTTTGCAGTTGAAAGGTCGCCGCCCATGTCCCGCCGTCGCCAGATCTACGAAGGCAAGGCCAAAATCCTTTACGAAGGGCCTGAGCCTGGCACCATCATCCAGTATTTCAAGGATGATGCCACCGCCTTCAACGCCGAGAAAAAAGGGACGATCAACGGCAAAGGCGTGATCAACAATCGCATCAGCGAGTATGTTTTCACGCGGCTTGCCCACATCGGCATTCCGACCCACTTCATTCGCCGCCTGAACATGCGCGAACAGCTGGTGCGGCAGGTGGAAATCATTCCGCTGGAAGTGGTGGTGCGCAATGTTGCCGCGGGTTCCATTTCAAAGCGCCTTGGCATCGAAGAAGGGGAGATGCTGCCCCACACGCTGCTGGAATATTATCTGAAGGATGATGCGCTGGGCGATCCGCTGGTCGCGGAGGAGCATATCGCATGCTTCAACTGGGCCACCCACGAAGAGATGCAGGATATCGCCGCGATGGCGATCCGCGTGAATGACTTTCTTTCCGGCATGTTTTCCGCCGTCGATATCCGCCTCGTCGATTTCAAGCTGGAATTCGGCCGCATCTTCGACGGCGATTTCAGCCGCGTGATTCTGGCCGACGAATTCAGCCCGGACAATTGCCGCCTGTGGGACATGAACAGCGGAGAGAAGCTGGACAAGGACCGTTTCCGCCGCGATCTTGGCGGTGAGGAAGAGGCTTATCAGGAAGTGGCCCGTCGACTGGGTGTACTTGCGGGTGAAGATAACGGACCTGGAGAGGTGCTGGATATGGATGCCCATCGCTCCCGCCTGCGCACGCCGACGCCCACCAAACCCAAGAAATAGCGCGCGGGCGTCTTTTGGCGCCCAGCCCGTCACCCTGAATTGAAACCATGTCATTCAAGGCCTTACCGGCTTTGGCCCTGTTGCGCCCTGTTCATGCCGCGTGCATAAGATGTTTCACTTGGAACGGGCGGCTTCGCCCTGTGACATTCGGCAATTCATCTGTTTAGGGGACAATTTTCATGACCATCCGCCGCGCGCTCAACACCTCGATTTCCTGTGCTGCCCTCGCCCTGACCCTGGCGTTTTCGGCCCCCGCAGCCGCCCAGCAGGAGTGGGGAACCGAGGCGACCGACGTGGTGCAGGATGCGTCTGTTACCTATGGCGTGCTGGAAAATGGCATGCGCTATGCCATTCGCCAGAACGACACGCCCGATGGCGCGGCGTCTTTCCGCATGCATTATGATTTTGGATCGCTGGGCGAAGCGGATGACGAGCGCGGCCTTGCCCACTTTATCGAGCACATGGCCTTCAACGGCTCCACCAATGTGCCCGAAGGCGAGATGATCCCGTTGCTGGAGCGGCTGGGCCTCGCCTTCGGTCCGGACACCAACGCCTACACCAGTTTCGATGAAACGGTGTATATGCTGGATGTGCCCAACGCCAATGAGGAGGGGCTGGAAACCGCCCTGTTCCTGATGCGCGAAACCGCCAGCGAGCTGACCTTCGACCCCGAAGCCGTAGATCGGGAACGCGAAATCCTGGTGAGCGAACGCCGCCTGCGTGACACCGCAGCCTTGCGCAATTTCCGCGACATGTTCGACTTCCGCATCCCCGGCACGCGCTATACCACGCGCTTCCCCATCGGCCTGGATTCCGTGCTGCGCGAAGCCCCGGCCGAGCGTCTGAAAGCGCTTTATAACCGCTACTACCGCCCGGAGAACGCAACCTTCGTTGCCGTTGGCGATTTCGATGTGGCCGAGATGGAAGCCGCCATTCGCGAACGCTTTGCCGATTGGCAGGGTAGCGGCGAGTCTGGCGCTATCCCCGCACCCGGAAACGTGGATTTCAACCGCGATACCGCGTTCGATACCTTTGTCGATCCCACAATCAGCGAAGGCGTCGCCATCTACCAGTTGCGGCCCTATACCGACCCAGCCGACACCGTGGCAGAACGCACGCGCAGCCAGCTTCACAGCCTGGCAGAGGCAATGTTCGACCGGCGCATCACACGCATCGCCAACCGCGAAAACAGCCCCATCCTTGGCGGCGGCTTCGGCGTGAGCGATGATGAGGGCGTCGCGGATTATTCCGTCGTCAGCATCAGCACCCGCGATGGCGCATGGAACGAGGGCCTGACCATCGCGGAGCAGGAACTGCGCCGCGCGCTGGACTATGGCTTCACCCAGGCCGAACTGGACTATGCGCTGACCAACACAGAAAGTGCCTTGCGCCGCAGTGCCGCACAGGCAGGCGCGCGTACCAATAGCCAGCTGGCATCTGCATTGGTGAACGCCGCTGCCGAAAACGATTTCGTCACCGATCCGCAGTGGCGGTACGAACTGTTCCAGCAAACGCGCCAGCAATTGACGGTGGACGCCGTGAACGCGGTGTTCAACGAAGCCTGGAGCGAGGGCAAGCCGCTGGTCCGCGTCGTAGCCAAGGAAATGACCGGGGCCGAGGAAGCGGTGGCCGCGATTTACAACGAAAGCGCGCAAGTCGCCGTGGCAGAGCCTGAAGACGTGGTGAGCGCCGAATTTGCCTATGCCGATTGGGGTGAGCCGGGCACCGTTGTTTCAGACACCATGATCGAAGATCTTGGCATTCGCACCATCACCTTTGCCAATAATGTGCGCCTGAACATCAAGCAGACCGATTACGAACCGGGCCGCGTTCGCTTCAACGTGAACATGGATGGCGGCAGCTTCGCGCTGGACGGGATGAACTCCACCGCGGCAAGCATCTACCTCCAGATCGCATCGCAGGTGGGCGGCCTTGGCCAGCACAGCTTTGACGAGATTACGGAACTGCTGGCGGGCCAGCAGGTATCCGCCGGGATTGCTGCCGGAACGGACACGTTCAATTCCGGCGGCGTGACTACGCCTGAAGACCTGGCCATGCAGATGAAGGTAAGCGCGGCCTACCTCACCGATCTTGGCCTTCGCCCGGAAGCAGACGCCCGCTTTGCTGCGGTGATTGACGCTGTGTGGGGCCAGTTGCAGTCACAGCCTTCGCAGGTGTTCGGCCTTCGCACAGGCGAGCAGCTTGCCAACAGCCCCTACACCGCCTTTCCCACGCGGGAGGAACTTGGCTCCGTCGATCGCGAAGCCGTGCGCGATGCGGTCCTCTCCTCCGCTGCCGATGGTGCAATCGAGATCGGCATCGTGGGCGATGTCGATTCCGCAGCGGTGATCGAGGCCGTGGCCCAGAGCTTTGGCGCCCTGCCGCAACGCAACGCCGAATTTGCAGATTACGCCGATAAACGCGAACTGGAGTTCATTGACCTGTCGGGTAACGAAATCACCGATTACACCCACACAGGGCAGGCAGACCAGGCCCTCGTCGGCAGCATCTGGCGCACCCGTGACGACAGCGACATCCACGAGGAGATGGGTCTGCGCCTGCTGTCTGAACTCGTCAAACTCAAGGGGCTTGAAACGCTGCGTGAGGAATTGGCGGCAACCTACAGCCCGTCTGTTTCAAATTCGGCCAGCCCGGACTTTACCGACTACGGCACGCTTTCCCTCTCCGCAGTGGTCGATCCCGCGCAGGCGGACGAGGTGCGCGATATTATCGTGCGCCTGGCCAGCGAATTGCGGGACGAGGCGGTGAGTGATGACTTTCTGCTGCGCGCGCGTCAGCCGGTTCTGGAAGGCTACCGCCTGGCGAGGGAGAACAACGGTTTCTGGCTTGGCGTAGCTGCCAATGCGCAGAGCGATACGGACCAGCTTGACTGGGTGCGGAACCAGATGGGTGTGCTGGAAAGCTTCACTCCTGCGCAATTGCAGGCGTTGGCCCAGAAATACCTGACCCCTGAACGCCGCGCCGACACCCGCATCCTCGTGGCGCCCGCAGAAGCGGACGCACAGTAAAAAACTCTGGCAAAGGCGCGCTAGGAGGGCGGGCATAACGCTCGCCCTCCCCCACGCATCCAGTATTCAGGCCCTAATTCTCGATCAGGGTCGAGTGGATATGCAATTCGCCAAGCAGCGTCTTGTGAACCGGGCACCGGTCGGCGATTTCCATCAATCGTTTGCGCTGCTCATCGGTCAGATCGCCCGATAGCTCTATCGCCCGGTCGATCACCTGGATCGGTGCGCCCTTGTCTTCGCAATCGGTGCAGTCTTCCAGATGGTCGCGGTTATGCTCCATTTCGATGCGCACGTTTTCCAGCGGAATGTTCTTGCGGTCGGCATACATCTTTATGGTCATGCTGGTGCAGGTGCCCAATGCCGCCAGCAGCAGATCGTAAGGTGTCGGACCATGATTGCTGCCGCCATAGCTGACAGGTTCATCCGCGATGAATTCATGCGTGGGCGTGCGCACCCATTGGGCAAATTTCCCGCCTGCCGTTGACACCTCGACGGTGCCTGCAAAATCCTCACGCGGCTCCATTGGCAGATCGGCCAGATAGGGCGTGGCCCATGCGGCGATCATGTTCGCCGCATATTGCGCGGCACCCGGTTCAGTCAGCAAGTGATCGGCATTATCCAGCGCAACAAAGCTTTTGGGATGCATTGCCTTTTCAAAGATCAGGCGGGCATTATCAATGCTGACAACCTCGTCCTGCGGGCAATGCAGAACCATCAGCGGCAAGCCGAGATTGGCAATCCGGTCCGCCTGCGGCTGATCGCGCCCCTGTTCCAGAAACTCCTTCGCTATGCGGAACTTGCGCCCCGCCAGCGTAACCTCCCCCTCGCCGCTGTTCTCGATATCGTCGATGGCATCGCCGAAATGCTCGAACACATGCGCGGCATCATAGGGCGCGTTCAGTGTGGCCACGGCGCGAAGCTGCGGAATATGCGCCGCCGCGGCCAGCGCTGCCGCCCCGCCCAGTGAATGGCCGATCAGCAGCATCGGAGGCAACCCGCGCTTGGCAAGGGCCTCTGCCGCGCAGGTCAAATCTTCCACATTGGTGGTGAAACCGGCGTTGGCAAAATCGCCATCGCTGCCGCCAAGTCCGGTGAAGTCGAAACGCAGCACGGCAATGCCCTTGGCCGCCAGTGCCGATGCCACGCGCGTGGCGGCATGGCTTTGTTTAGTGCAGGTGAAGCAATGGGCAAACAGGGCGGCGGCGCGCGGCCTGTTGTAAAGCGGCAGTTCCAGCCGCCCGTCCAGCGATTGGCCATTCCTGCCCGTAAATGTGAATTTCTCTGTCGAGATCATGTGTCTGGCCCCTTTGCTGTGCGCCTGTCCTACGCTTGCCTCGCACACTAACGCGCCATCCGATGCAAGCGTTTCCATACCCTTCCGAAACTGCCCATATCGCCGCGAACAGGAGCGCAGGTTTTACCCCCCTTGGACCGTGTTCCATGTGTTCCACATTACCGCCCGATGGGCGGGCGCGATCATGGCGGCAATTGCCCTGCGCCCCTTGCAGGAATCGGCCCCAATCGGCATAGGCAGCGGGAATTTGATGCTCCCCAACCACCCCGCCGCGAAAGGCCCGCCCCATGAAAGTCCGCATCCATGTAAGCCTGAAGC
>JBASBA010000387.1:0-3235 GCA_049650885.1 Alteraurantiacibacter sp.
GATCCCAGCATGATTCCACGTGCTGCCGAAGAATTGCTGCGGCGGTTCCCGATTGTGGCGGATGCTCGCATGGTTGCTCGTGATACCGAATATGAAGGCGTAACTCTCAAAAAGGGCGACATGATCCAAGTGCCAACAGTCTATAGTGGGCTGGATGAATCGCTTAATGATGATCCGTGGACTGTGGACTTCCATCGCCGCCGCCCCCTCCACAATACATTTGGAGACGGGCCGCATCGCTGCGCCGGTATGCATCTGGCGCGGATGGAAATCGCGATCACCCTGAAGGAATGGATTGCGCGTATCCCCGAATTCCGGCTCGGCTCCAATGCAAAGCCCGAATACGCTTCCGGGATGGTGGCAACCGTTAAAGGTGTTCCGCTTGAATGGGACGTCTAAAGGCGTCTTTCTCAAACTTTGCTAATTGTCGTGCGATCTCGGTTGGCAGTTGAGCTGGCAAGCCGGGATCGCATTCTAAGGGCACCTACGGGGAGCCAACAGGAGTGTGCGAATGATTACGATTCAAGTTTTGACGCGCGACGGTGCGGATGTTTCAGTTCAGGGTGAGGAAGGTACATCACTTATGGAAGCCCTGCGCGATGGCGGCATCGACGAATTGCTCGCCCAATGCGGGGGGCAATGTTCGTGCGCGACGTGCCATGTCGTTGTCGATCCAGCTTTTGCCAGCAATCTTCCATCTATGTCTGATGACGAAGACGACCTGCTGGACAGCTCAGACCACCGTCAGCCAACGTCTCGTCTCTCCTGCCAGATCCCCGTCACCCCGGAACTCAACGGAATTCGCGTGGCGGTTGCGGCCGAGGGATAATCACAGGGGAAGGTGGAATGACTCGATCGATGTCGATCAACCAATCAGACGAAAAACTGATTCTTCATTATGTGCGCACGTCTAATGGGCAAAAAATTGCTATCCTGCTTGAAGAAGCCGGCATCGACTACGAAACGGTAGAGTATGACATTTTTGCTGGCGATCACCTCACCCCGGCCTTCCGTGAGATAAACCCCAATCAGCGGCTACCGGCTCTTGTTGATCCTGCGCCGGTCGGTGGTGGTGGTCAGGCACTTGTCCTCGCGGAAACCGGCGCAATGCTGCTCTACCTTTCCGAGAAATCCGGCAAATTTCTGTCGCCAGACATCTATCGAAAGATGGAAGCCGTGCAATGGCTAGCATGGCAAATCTCTGGCCTTGGCCCAATGTTGGGTCAAGCCTATCATTTTGCCCGATACGCACCTGGCGGCCAGAAGTATGCGATCGATCGCTATGCACGCGAAGCACGCCGTTTGCTGTCGGTAATGGAAGCCCGGCTAGGGGATCGGGAATATCTAGCGGTCGAGTATTCCATCGCGGATATGGCCTGCTGGCCCTGGCTACAGAATGTCGCAAATATTGGAATTGACCGCGCTGAGTATCCGCAGGTGCAGCAATGGTTCGAAACAATCAGATCACGCCCAGCCGTGCAGCATGTGCTAAATGCAGATGGGCTGGCTGTACCGTCTGGTTACACACAGAAGCGAATGCAATTGACACCAAATCAGTGGTCAAACCTATTTGGCCGCACCATCGCCACTTGAAACACGGGGTTTGTGCTCAAACACCTGAGGATAACGGCCCATAAATAACAGAAGCACCGCGCCCAGTGTATAAAGCAGCGCGGCTGCAAAGAAGGCAATGTCGTAGCTGCCGAAATGGTCATGAGTGGCCGCGAATGCAAAAGGTGCAAAGCCAGCCGCCAGCGCCATTGCGGCATAGGTCACTGCAAAAATCGTCGCATAGTGACGTAACCCGAAATAGCGCGCAGTGAGAAACGAGAGAAAGTCCAATTCCGCACCAGTCGCAACGCCGATCAGGATGACGGCCAGAGTGACAAGTGCATAGCTGTAATCACCCGGCAAGATGACACAGGCCAAAACTGGCAGCATCGTGACAAAAGCGGCAACCCCGGGTGCCCAAAGCCGATCAATGACAAGCCCGACAACCAGTCGGCCAAGAATGATCGATACGCCCAGGACGCTCTGCAGGTTTGCAGATTGTTGCGCCGACAATCCACGGTCGGAAAGCGACGGAATGAGGTTCGTAATGATCCCCGCTTGCGCAAGGTAGATACAGGTGATCGCCGCGAACAGGAGCCAGAAGCGATATCCCTTAAGTGCCTGCTTGACTGTAAAGCCCGTCAGCGATGAAGGCACTTCGGGCGATGATGGTCCAACACCTTGCACGTTGGATTTGTTGATTGGCATCCGGAAAAATGCGAGCGCAAGGGGAAGCGCCAAAGCGACAGGTACTGCTGCCAAACCAACAAGGCTGGCAGTCACGCCGTAATTGCCGATTAACCAGGTTGTGAGCTGCGGGGCAAGAATTGCGCAAAGCCCTGTCCCGGTTAAAGCAATACCCAGCGCAAGCCCCAGCTGACGGTCAAAACTCAAAGTAATTCCGCGCGTCCAACTAACCGGATTTGAACCGCTGCCGAGGGTCGCCATGAGGATAAAAGCCAAGTAGAAAATTGGCAACGATCCAGCTGCGGATGCTGCCAGAAGAAAGGAAACGCTTACGCCTGTAAGGCCAAAAAGCGCGACCACTCTCGCTCCCCAGCGATCAACTGCGCGCCCCACCAGCGGCGATGCCAGCGCCCCTGCACCGATGCTTAGCAGAATTGCGGTCTGGACGTCGGCCCTGCTCCATCCATAAGCTTCGGTCAGTGGTTTAGTGAGCGCGCCGATAGCATAAAATGGAAGCGCCATGGCACTGCAGCCGATTCCCACTGATGCTGCGAGCAGGAGTGGGGCATTCTTTGCAACTTCATTCTCACGGACTTTCATCATGCGCGAACACGCCAACCTCTCATTCTGCAGCTATGGGTGCGACCAAGCGCTCCATGTGTAGTTTGCTGAGATCGCGGAGACTTCAAACTCATCAAAGAACACTTCTTGCGTGGCGCCGGCTACGGATAAGGCCCAACAGTGCTTCTCCTACATCTTCGCCCTTCTCGTCGGCATCCTTCTTTGCGTCGCACCAAGCTTTGAGATCAACTTCGGCCTTATCTCGGTGATTGTTCCAATGGGGGTCTAGCGGGGTCGTGATTTCCAACCGAATGTCATTCGGATCTTGAAAATAAATACTGTATATCAATCCGCTGTGATCGGTAGGTCCGACAAAGGGGATATCATTTTCCGTGAGCCATTTCGCCCAACGATCAACTTCGTCGCGGTCCTCTGC
>JBASBA010000388.1:0-2678 GCA_049650885.1 Alteraurantiacibacter sp.
ATCCATGCCGAGCCGGAGCTGGGTCTCGACACCCCGAAAACGCTGGCCAAGGTGAAACAGGCGCTGGCCGATCTGCCGCTGGCATGGCACGAAGGCCCGTCCTGCACCGGCGCGGTGGCGGTGTTGAAGGGCGCAGCATCGGGTCGCCGCGTGCTGCTGCGCGGTGATATGGATGCCCTGCCGATGGACGAACACTCGGGCCTGGATTTCGCATCGCAGACCCCCGGACGCATGCACGCCTGCGGCCATGATGCCCACACAGCCATGCTGGTTGGTGCCGTGCGCGTGCTGGCAGCGCGGCAGGAAAGCTTGTCGGGCGAAGTGCAATTCATGTTCCAGCCGGGAGAGGAAGGCTATCACGGCGCGCGCATCATGCTGGAAGATGGCCTGATCGATCCGCTGCCCGATGCAGCCTTTGCCCTGCACGTCTGGCCCAATGCGCCGCATGGCCGGCTGGAAGGGCGCGCCGGCGCCATGATGGCATCTGCGGACCAGCTGGAAATCACCGTTCGCGGCAGTGGCGGGCACGCCTCGATGCCGTATGACACCGTGGACCCAATTCCCGTCGCAGCGGAAATCGTGCTGGCGCTGCAAAGCATGATGACGCGCCGCTTCGACGCATCCGAGGCAACCGTCGTCTCGGTGACGAAGATAGATGCGGGTTCGGCGCACAACATCATCCCCGACACAGTGGATTTGATGGGCACGATCCGCACCCTGTCGCCGGAACGGCGCAAGACTATCCGTGAGGCAATTACCCGCGTTGCCGAGAACGTGGCGCGCGCCCACGGGTGTGAGGCCGAGGCACGCTTTATCGACGGGTTTCCTGCCACGATCAACGATGCCCGCGCCATATCCATTGGCAAGACAGTGGCCACCGGTCTTGGCGGAGAAAATCCCTGGCACGAACGCCCCGCCCCCACGATGGGCGCGGAAGATTTCTCCTACGTGCTGGAGAAGGTGCCGGGCGCCATGTTCTTCCTGGGCGCTGCAGCCGAAGGCATCGACTGGAAAGGCTGCTGCGGTCTGCATTCCAGCCGCATGGTGCTGGATGAAAGCGTGATGCCGCGCGGAAGCGCCTTTCTCGCAGGCTGCGCGCTGGAATTTCTGGAGAACGGCTGGGGCTAGCCTGCGGCGAAGGCGATAGCGCCGGATTGCCAAACCCTTTGGGCAAAGTGAATTCTCCCGGCCATCGCGGGCGCAGGAAAATATTTCTCCTCTCAGCGTTCAACACGCACACCACCGACTGTCCTTGCCGCCGCACGGTTGCTGGCTGGCGGCAGGCGAGGAGCGCGCTATGGCTGACGATACCCTGAAAACGACCGACGACCTTCCCCATTCGCCCGGTCCTGCCGATGGTTGGGGATCCATGGAAGGTATCGCCAGCATCTATGGGGACACCTGGGCCTCCCCCGGCGCTCTCGACAGCCTGCGGCGTCAGATCGGTACGTGTCTGTCACCTGGGGGAGGCGTTTGCCGACATCGGCGCAGCCCCCGCTTCCTGCACAATCTGAAAGCGAGCTGGCCATCATTGCTTGCATTGCAAAGGCGGCGTTCAACCCCAATCCGAAATTGAACTGGGACGAATGAACCGGCGACTATGCGCTGATACGCGACCTGATAGAGGCGACTTATCCGGAATACAATGTCTTGGTGCCGATCACGCATCTGACGAGATTTCGAAGACCCAGGCATCGAAATCGGTGCTGGTACAGGTGGAGGGGGTCTGAACGGCGCCCGTGTGTATCGGCCGATCAGTATCCCTCTGCGGGCCGGGGGACCCGCTTGCCTTTCCGGCGACTGGTGAGGTGAAACAATCCGCAGCGATCACAGCGGTAGGGCCTGAGTTGCAAACCGGATTTCCGGACGACATCCAGCGCCTCCCCCTCTGACCGGTAAGCAATTTTCTTCCGGCAAATGCTCAATCTTGTTCGCATCCGGTCAGCTAGCATCGAAATCGGAATACTGAAAAATTGATGTTTGGATAAACAGGTACAAAGGGGGCTACCGTTCAGACCAAGACCCTGCAAGTCGCACCCTACGTTGCGGCAATATCCGAAGACAGTTCCTGCCGGACAATCTGCGCACCGGCGCTCAGCGCCGCCAGCTTTCCTCGCGCAATATCGCGAGAAAGCAGAGCCATGCCGCAGTTGGTACAGGGGTAGAGCTTGTCCGCATCAACAAACTGCAGCGCCTTTCTGAGCGTGGCAGCGACTTTTTCCGGCGTTTCGATGGCAGCTGCCGCCACGTCGATGGCACCGACCATCACCTTTTTGCCGCACAGCAGTTCTATCAGCTCAATTGGAACGTTCGAGTTGTGGCATTCCAGCGACACCATATCCACAGTGGATTCCTGTAGCTTCGGGAAGGCCGTCTCGTACTGTCGCCACTGCGATCCGAGTGACTTCTTCCAATCGTTGTTCGCCTTGATGCCGTAGCCGTAGCAGATGTGCACCGCAGTGTCGCATTTCAGGCCTTCGATTGCCCTTTCCAACGTCGCAATGCCCCACTCGTTCATCTCATCGAAGAAAACGTTGAAGGCAGGTTCGTCGAACTGGATTATATCGACTCCGGCAGCTTCCAGTTCGCGGGCTTCCTGATTGAGGATCGTCGCGAATTCCCAAGCGAGTTTTTCGCGGCTTCCGTAGTGGACATCGTAGAGCGTATCGACCATCGTC
>JBASBA010000389.1:0-7495 GCA_049650885.1 Alteraurantiacibacter sp.
GCGGCGGAACACCTGCCAGCTTGGCGACGGCAAGCCCGTAGGAGCGGTCGGCCGCGCCTTCCGCCAGTTCATGCAGCAGGACCAGATCGCCCTTCCATTCCTTGGCGCGAACATGGTGGAGCGAGAGCGCATCGCAAGTATCCGCCAACCGCGCCATCTCGTGATAATGGGTGGCGAACAGGCAGCGGGACTGGTTGGTTTCGTGAATGGCCTCCGCCACGGCCCACGCCAGCGCCAGGCCATCATAGGTGCTGGTCCCGCGTCCGACCTCGTCGAGAATCACGAAGCTGCGGTGCGTCGCCTGACTCAGGATCGCGGCGGTTTCCACCATTTCCACCATGAATGTGGATCGGCCACGCGCAAGATTATCCGACGCGCCAACCCGGCTGAACAACTGATCCACAAGGCCGATGGTGGCAGAGCGCGCAGGCACGAAGCCGCCCGCTTGTGCCATCAGCACGATAAGGGCGTTCTGGCGCAGGAATGTGGACTTGCCGCCCATGTTTGGGCCACCGACAAGCCACAGCCGGTCGTTATCGGACAAGCTGCAGTCATTGGCCATGAAACGCTCTCCATTCCCGGCTAGCGCCGCCTCCACGACAGGGTGCCGACCGGCCTCTATCGCGATTGCGGACTCGTCCCTGATTACCGGGCGGCACCATTCTCCGTCCGAAGCGCGTTCGGAATGGCCGGCAGCCACATCAAGTCGCGCCAATGCGGCGGCGGTGGTGGCTATCGCCTCTCGCCGGGCCGAAATCCGTTCCACCAGCGTTTCGAAATGGGATTCCTCAGCCGCCAGGGCATGGCCGCCAGCTTCGGCGATGCGACTGGCTTCCTCGTGCAGGGTGATGGAATTGAAGCGTACTGCGTTCGCCATTGTCTGACGGTGGGTGAAGCCGCTTTCAGGCGCCATCAGCTTGTCGGCATGTTTGCTTGGTACTTCGATGAAATAGCCCAGAACGCCGTTATGTCTGATCTTGAGGGACGGGGTATCGGTCTCGGTGCGATAACGCGCTTCCATTGCCGCGATTGCGCGGCGCGCGTTGCCGCTGACTTCGCGCAACTCATCCAGCGCGGCATCATAGCCTTGCGCGATGTACCCGCCCGATTGCCGCTCTGTCGGCGGAGATGGAACCAGCGCGCGCGAAAGAAGGTCGGTAAGTTCGCCATGACCCGCAAGGCTGGGCAACAATGTGTTCAACAGGGCAGGGCGCTCGTTCTTCGCCTGCATGATTTCGTGCAGGCGCCGCGCTTCGTGCAGGCCGTCGCGTATCTGGCCAAGATCGCGGGGGCTGCCGCGTCCCGCCACCAACCGCCCCAGTGCACGGCCGATATCGGGCAGGCCGCGCAGAACGGATCTAAGATCACCGCGCAGCAAAGGGTCGCCGAGGAAGTAATCGACAAGGGCCAGCCGCACTTCGATTGCAGAACGGTCGGCAAGCGGCGCGGAAAGATCTTCGGCCAACTGCCGCGCGCCGGCGCCGGTAACGCATCGATCGATCGCGGCGATCAGGCTGCCGCTGCGTCCGCCCTGCTGGCTGGCAAGGATTTCCAGACTGGCGCGCGTGGCCTCGTCCATCGCCATGTGGCCCCCGGTGGCGCGCATCGTGGGGGGCAGCAACAGGGGTAATTCGCCGCGCCCGGCATGTTCCAGATATGCGACAAGCCCGCCCGCTGCTGCCAGCATGGCGCGGCTGAACTGGCCAAAGCCATCCAGTGTGGCAACGCCGTGCACCGTCTTCAATTGCGCTTCGCCGCGGTCGCTGCTGAATTCGCCGCGGGGCCGGACGACGGCATCCACAGGCATGTCGTCCCAGCCTTCGGGCGCCACGGTTTCACTCGCGCCGATGCGTGCCAGCGCGGCAGGCAGGCGCTGCGGATCGCATTCCTCCAGCATCATTGCGCCGGTCGAAATGTCACAGGCCGCCACTCCGCACACTCCGCGCACTTCGCACACCGCGGCCAGCATGTTGGCGCGGCGCGGTTCCAGCAGCGCTTCTTCTGTTAGTGTCCCTGCCGTTACAAATCGCACGATAGCGCGTTTTACCAGGGCTTTGGATGACGGCGTGCCCTCTCGCTTTGCGCGGGCCCTTGCCTCGTCAAGCGTCTCCACCTGCTCTGCAATCGCCACGCGGCAGCCGGCCCGGATAAGCCGTGCCAGATAGTTTTCGGCAGCATGCACGGGCACGCCGCACATCGGCACCGGCTCTCCTGCATGTTCTCCGCGTGTTGTCAGCGCGATATCGAGCACGCCTGCGGCGGTTTTCGCATCGTCGAAGAACAGCTCGAAAAAGTCACCCATGCGATAGAACAGCAGGCAATCCCCGGCCTCGCGCTTGAGGTCGGAATATTGCGCCATCATCGGAGTTGCAGGGCCAGCCATCGAGCTTGCGCGAATACAGCGCAGCGTGCCGATTCGGAAAGGGGAACATGCCCGCTTTCCCCTATCGCGGCGGCGATTAGGCTCCTATGGCGTAATTCTTCTAGGGAGACACAGCTTGGCCGACGATCAAAACAACAGCTTCACCGCACGCGAGGCACTGTTTTACCACGAAACTATCCGCCCAGGTAAGATAGAGATCATCGCTTCCAAGCCGATGACGACCCAGCGCGATCTCAGTCTGGCCTATTCTCCTGGCGTTGCCGTTCCGGTGGAGGAGATCGCCCGCGATCCGTCTCTCGCGGCGCGATATACCGCGCGCGCCAATCTGGTAGCCGTGATTTCCAACGGCACGGCCATTCTTGGCCTTGGCAACCTAGGCGCGCTGGCTTCCAAGCCCGTGATGGAAGGCAAGGCGGTGCTGTTCAAACGGTTTGCCGATGTCGATTCCATCGATATCGAGCTGGACACTGAAGACCCTGAAAAATTCATTGAGGCCGTGGCACTGATGGAGCCTACCTTTGGCGGCATCAATCTTGAAGATATCAAGGCGCCCGAATGCTTTATCATCGAGCAGGCTCTGCGCGACCGGATGAAGATCCCGGTTATGCATGATGACCAGCATGGCACGGCCATCATCACCGCTGCCGGACTGCTGAATGCCTGCCACCTGACCAAGCGCGACATCAGAACCGTAAAGGTGGTGGTAAACGGCGCGGGCGCTGCGGCCATCGCGTGCACCGCGTTGATAAAGGCGATGGGTGTCCCGCATGACAATGTCATCATGTGCGACCGTTCCGGTCCGATCACGCCGGGCCGTGACAATGTGGACCAGTGGAAAAGCGCCCATGCTGTCGCCACGGATGCAACCAGCCTGGAAGAAGCGCTGGACGGTGCCGATATCTTCCTTGGCCTTTCCGCTGCAGGTGCCTTGCAACCTGAATGGGTGGCGAAAATGGCGGACAGCCCGATCATTTTCGCCATGGCAAACCCGGTGCCCGAGATTATGCCGGATGATGCAAAGGCCGTGCGCCCGGATGCGATCATCGCCACGGGACGCAGCGATTTTCCCAACCAGGTCAACAATGTGCTGGGTTTCCCGTTCATTTTCCGCGGCGCGCTGGACGTGCGCGCCACCGCGATCAACGAGGAGATGAAGGTAGCCGCAGCCCAGGCAATTGCAGAACTGGCACGTGAGCGGGTTCCCGATGAGGTGGCGGCGGCCTATGGCATGAACCACCAGTTCGGCCGCGAATACATCATTCCTGCACCGTTCGATCCGCGCCTGATGGAGCGTGTTTCATGCGCGGTTGCCAAAGCGGCGATGGATTCCGGCGTTGCGCAGGATCCGATCGAGGATTTCGATGAATACACGCTGCGTTTGCGCAGCCGGCTGAACCCTACCACTTCCGCGCTGACTCGCGTTTACGAGGACGCCAAGGCCAATCCAAAACGTATGGTGTTTGCAGAGGCCGAGGAAGATGTGGCGCTGCGTGCGGCGATCCAGTTCCGCGATTTCGGTTATGGCACGCCTATTCTAGTAGGCCGGACAGAGGCTGTTCTGGAAAAGCTGCGCGAACTGAAGGTGGACGATCCGGAAAGTTACGAGATCGCCAATTCGGCCAATTACGAAGAGATCGAGCCGATGGTGGAGTTTCTCTACAAACGGCTTCAGCGGCGCGGATATACAGAGCGGGACGTTCGCCGCATGGTGAACCAGGAACGCAATGTCTTTGCGGCTCTGCTGGTGGCGGTGGGCAAGGGCGATGGCATGATCACCGGCCTGACACGGCCTTTCAGCCAGTCTGCACGCGATATCGCCAAGGTGATCGATCCCAAGGAAGGTGCAACGCCGTTCGGCATTCACATGGTGCTGGGCAAGACGCACACCACCTTCCTGGCCGATACCACGATCAATGAACGGCCCACTTCAGAGCAGCTGGCGAATATCGCCAAGGAAACCGCCGCTGTTGCCACCCGCATGGGGCACGAACCGCGTGTTGCCTTCCTGTCCTATTCCACCTTCGGAAATCCGTCCGGCCAGTGGCTCAACAACATTCGCGAGGCGGTGGCCATTCTTGACGCGGATGAGAGCGTGAATTTCGAATATGAGGGTGAAATGGCACCTGATGCCGCGCTCAATCCAAAGGTGATGGCGCTGTATCCTTTCAGCCGTCTGTCAGGGCCGGCCAACGTGCTGATCCTGCCGGGGCTGCAAAGCGCCAATCTTTCGGCCAAATTGCTGCGAGAGCTTTCGGGTGACGCGGTGATCGGACCGATGCTGATCGGTTCGGAGAAACCGGTTCAGATCGCCCCGATGACTTCGATCGCGCCCGATGTGCTGACGCTGGCCGTGCTGGCGAGCGCGGGGATCGTCGGCTAGGCTTACCAGGGCACTTCGTTACCGTCGTAGGCGATGAAGGCGTGACGCGGCGCGCCTTCTGCCTCCAGCACATCCAGCATTCCGGTGACGCTGGTATTCACGTCGATCAGGGCGTTGGGGCCGCCCATGTCGGTCTGCACCCAGCCGGGGTGGAGCGAGATGACGCCGACAGCGCGCTCCTCTGCGGGGTTGGCGAACAGCGATCGGGCCAGCATGTTCTGTGTATTCTTGGATGTGCGTTCATCAGCCATGGAGGTTACGGCCCCGGCAACAGCCTATACGTTCTGGGCGATCGCGCGGCCGGTGCTGCGATCGTCGATCCTGTCATCCCGGAGGCAGACTAGGAGCGTCGCACAATGAATCAAGTTCACGGCTGGCTTGACGAGAACCAGCTTCGCTAGCCTCCACATCGGAGACAGCCAATGACAACCCCGTTCAAGCGCCACCCCATTGATCCTGACCCATCGCGGATGGAATCCTGCTATCGCTGCCGCTCTGCTGCCCCTTGCCGCGCTTTCCCAAGGGCTTCTCATGGCTGCCTATTACACCCAGAACCCGTTCACGCTGACCTACGAAGACGCGATCACGGAGAACCGGCAGGGCGCGGTTAATATCCACCCGGTCCGCTACGACGTGAATGGGATCACGATCTCCGCCGATGTCTACACGCCGGCAGGCTAAGACTAGCAGGGCAGCTATCTATCATCGTCGCCGCGTCTCCCAATGGCAGGGTGAAGGAGCAGGTTGCCGGTCTCTATGCGCAGCGGCTGGCCGAACAGTTCTATGCCTACGCGGGCTTCCCGCGGGCGCTCAACGCGACCAATGCTTTCGATGCGGAAGTGGCTGGCAACCACAATCGGAACGCAAAGGTCGGCGCCGATATGACGAACAGGACAAGCGGCTATTGATTTTGCACTAGTCGACCCACCCTCGCCAGGCAGAGCTTTGCAGGGTTTCATTCCTCAGCACGATGCGTGCTGGAATGGCGTTATCGTCGGCAAACTCTTTCCCGGTTTTTGGCCCAAGCGCAATTATCGCAGTCGCCAGGGCGTCTGCCTGCATACAGCCAGGATGCAGCACGCTGACGGAAAGTATGTCGTCAACCACGGGCATCCCGCTGACGGGATCGATCGTGTGCGACCATGACTTGCCCCCCGCCTGCCGTCGGCGCAAATAGCTCCCCGAAGTACCGATCGACCAGCCGGTCAAACCCACCCGCGCGTGTAGCGTTGCGCTGCCGGGAGGGGTTTCCAAATCTGTCCACCAGGGCATGCCATCGGCTCGCAGGCCCGAACCGCGCAATTCGCCGCCAATCTCCAGAAGGGCATGATTCAACCCGATATCGTGGAGCGCCATCATTCCGGCATCCACCGCATGGCCCTTCGCAATGCCGGAGAAGTCGAGCGTAAGGCCGCCTGGCTGAACTAGGGTCCTGCCGCCATCCTCGCGGCGAAGATCACGCCAGTCGTACAGCCTTGTCCTGCTGGCATTCTCCGCATCGGGCATCCGCGATGGCGCTGGCGAGGAGCCGAAACCCCACAATTGCGCTGTTGCCCCGATCGTGGGATCGAAAGCGCCGCCGCTCGCTTGGGCAACACCGATCGCGCAATCGAGGACACGGGCGAAATCGCTTCCTATTGCGTGTCTTGTTGCGGCCGGCGCGCGATTGAACACGCTTAGCTCGGATCCTTCTTCCCACTGGCTCATCTGTGCGACGATCCGCGCGAAGACACCTTCCAGCGTGGCGCGCACGGCATCGTCCGCGACGGTTGGCGGCAGAAGTGCTGTCAGAACCCAGACGGTTCCCATCGTCTCGCCGGCAAGCTTGCTTTCGCGGCTTCCAGCAGGCGGCGGGGCGGTTTGGACGTGCGGGCCGGGAGGAAGAAGGATCTGGTCGAACTCGCCTTTCCTCCCGGATTGCGTATCTGTCAAAGTGGCAGGAATTCCAGAACAACGGTGTAGGAACTGCGCAGGCCCGGCTCTGCGTCAACACCTTCCTGACTGGTTGACGCCTCGAGATAATACATGCCGGGATTGGCAGCTTCGAGAACCAGTCGACCGTCCGCATCCGTGACCAGCGTCTGGATGCCGGCATTGTCCCGGTAGCGAGTTCCTCCTTCCACGAATTCGACTTCCAGCCCGGCCGCGGGCTCCCCGTCGATCAGGAATTGCACGGTTGCCGGTTCTCCTGCCACGATATCGTTCGGATGGCTTACGGCAACCATCTCGAGACCGCTGTTGACCGGCTGAAGCGCGATGTCAGTCGGCGCACCAAGAGTGACGAAGGTTTCGGTGCGCGAGCTGGTACGGCTTACGCTCACATCGGTTGCACCTTCCGGCACCTGGCTCATATCCCCCCGAAAGCGGTGCTGTTCGCCGCCCATTTGGTAGGAGCCCATCATCCCGTCCGAAACGAGTGCGAGGCGATAGGTTCCTTGCGATGCCAGCGGAAGGTCGAAAATGCTGCGATAGGCACCGGACCCGATGATTTCGGGTTCGACCGCCTCTCCATCCGGGCCGGTGATGACGAGCGCGTCAAGCGGTATCGGCCGATGCTCGAACACGAAAAGCTCGTTGGAGGCCGCCGCGTCTACGGTGACTGTCTCGCTCTCTCCGGCGAGGACAGTAGCAGAAGGCAGCAGCCAGCGGCGATGGGCATTGGCCTCGCTCGGCAGGAGCGTGGAGAAACCCAGCGCGAGGCTGATGGTGAAAAAGCTGGTCTTGGCGAACAT
>JBASBA010000390.1:0-3001 GCA_049650885.1 Alteraurantiacibacter sp.
ACCCAAGAAAAAGCATGAAAAGCCAAAAATTTGAACCCAAGAGAATAGTCATTAATCCAAAGGCTGATTGGAGAGAACAGTTGAGGAGGAATACTTAAGCTTAGTATCAGAATTAGTGCACCAGCCGGTATGTGCCAGCCTTTCACATAGCCGTAATTAAACCATGGCTCAGTGCTTCCAAACCGCTTCCTCCACCAGATTTGTCCGCCGAGGCCGGCCGACAAGAACATGGTAGCTAACGTCAAGTCTACGTAGACATCTTCATGGATGGGTAGAGAGAACGCGTTAAATATAATATACCAAAAATCGTTTGTCCACTTTGTCCAATTTGAAACAATCACTCCAACAAAATGCGTGAGCCGGATTATGCTCTCGAAGCTCCCAAGTAGGGTCAGTGCTCCCCCAATGACACCTGCGTACGATAGTATTTGGTGTCGGAAGGCAAAATTCACCCGAGGCTGGTCTAATTCTGTTTGGTGCCTTTTTTTCATGGGTAAATGATTGCTATAACTCTACGGCTATCCAAGCGAATTTTGGTCATACAGCCAACTTTCTAGGAGGAGACAGTTATCTTACCATTCAGCTTTAACATCTTTGATGCCCATGTGTATGCAAGCACAAAGAATATCTATATACCGTCGATGGTGCGGTCGCTGTTTATGATCTGCTGACAAGTTGATACCAAGAGCAGATGTTCAAAGCGCCGAAACCAAGGTCCCCTGCGCCTTCACCGCAGACGTTAGCCCAGTTTTCCCTCCACCCATCCTGCCACGATCAGCCCCGGCACGCTGTCCACCGCGCGGTCCGCGTCCCGCGCCCGATCGAGCCGCTTGCGCAGCCTGACCTGCGGCACCAGCAGGAAGATCGGCACGGTTGCCACTCCGCGCCCGGTTCTGGACCTGCTCGCCACCGCGCGGCCCTTGGTGTTCAACCGCCCCTCGGCCACCAGCAGACTCGGCCCGCGGCGGCGATAGACGAACCGCAGGCGCAGACCGGTGCGGCGCTCCCACTTAAGGGGTGTGATGCGCCCGCCTTTGCGGCTTCTCCCGGCAGCGGGCGTAGGGATCGCCAGCCAGAAACCATCCTTCGAGCGGATCAACGGCCCGGTATCATGCGCGCCGATGATGACCGGGGCCTTGGACCAGACGAGGGCCGCGGCGTTCAGACTGTCGCCGGTCTTGGGGAAGGAGGCCGATCGGATGCTGTTGCCCAAACGGGTTCCCAGTCCAGCGCCAGTGATCTGCGCACGCCAAGCCGACTTCAATCCGCCGCCCGCCTCTCGCATGGCGGTCGACACGGCTTTCTCACCGGCTGCGATTTCGGCCTGCATCAGCGCCGCGATGTCGGGGCGGATGTCGAGTTTCAGCCTCATGTTGGCCGCAGGTTCAGCGTCCATATCAGGCACTCGCGGTCGCGCGTGGGCTCGCCCTGGATGGTGAAGCTGTCGGTGCCGATCAGGATCAGATCGCCGGGGCGCGGATCGGGCAGATCGGACAGCCGCACATCCACCATCATGGTGTCGCTGACAAAGCGCCCCGCGCCGAACTCCGTGATGCGGTCCGGGGCGCGGCGGATCACGCGGATCGTGCGTTCGTCCGAGGTCGCGGCGGAGATCCAGAGCGCGGCCACCGCCATGGAGGGGTTGGCATAGATGTGATCCATCGCGACGGCGAAGACATTCATGGCGCGTCAGTTCGAGGTGTGCAGGCGGATCGCGATGCGCGGCCGCTTGTTGACCGGCAGGATCGAGGCCTCGGTCATCAGATCAATCCAGCGGCCTTTCTCGTCGAGATGCTGGCGGGCATAGAGCGGCAGGCCCATGGTGTTGGCCGCTTCCAGCAGGTTGGCCGGGCCGCCATAGGTGGTGAAGGTGTCCATCGTGCCCAATGGAAACGCTATGCCTTCGCTGGCCGGAACAAGCCGTTCGCTGGCGTTGGTGGAAAGCGTCACAGTGCCCGAATACTCCTCGAACACGATGCCCGCGAAGGGGAAATTGCGGCGCATATCCTCGCGCAGCGGCTGGGCCCCGGTGGCGGCGTAGAACTTGTAGGCCTCCTCGGCCTTCGGGTGCGAGATCAGCTTGTCGAAGAACTCGCGGCTCACAAGGGCGTGGACCGAGGACATCGCCTCGCCCAGAAGGTTGTCCTCGACCGCGCGCAAAACCTCGCGCACCTTGCCCTGCACGTTGGTGCCCGCAGTGCCCAGCAGGAAATCGACCGAGATCTGCGCCAGCCCGAACTCGGTGAAGTAGTTGTAGAGGGTGGTGCCAGCACCATCTTTCACGATGCCACGCAGGGCATTCATCTCCATGTATTCACGGGTCTGGGCGTGCTTGCGGCGCATCAGCTGCAGCTTGCGGTTCATCACCTCGACCAGCGGATCGGCCGCATCGAAGACGCCCAGCGCCGGACTTCCCTGGATGTCGCCCGGCAGGATCACGTCGTAATGCGGGATCCACGGCAGGGCAAAGCTGCGCATCGCACGACCTTCGCGAGTGCCAACCGTGGCGGGACCACCCAGAGGCACCGAGGGCAGCAGGTTCAGCACGCCCTCGGATTGCTCGATGATCACGGACCGCTGGCTGACCCCTTCGAAGCGAAAGAGGCCGATCTGGCCAAGGCGGGTGTAGAGGTTGGGCAGGATGTTGATGGCCTGCGTCATCTCGGCCAGCGAGTAGCCGCCAGCGTCGAACGGGTTGCGGACAAGGGTCATAGGGGCTCCGGAGGAATGAAGGATGGATGTGGATGCGCTGGGCTGGTTCGGGATCAGACGCCGTCGCGGGCAATAATGCCGACGGCGGCCAGCTGGCCGATCTTGGTGGTGATCTTGGCGGCGTCATCGACGGTGGCGTCGTAGGCGAGGCCCGCGCGCGACACGATCGAGGGCCCACGTGCGACGACGATGCCGGTGGCATCGGCCAGCGTGGCGTCGACGGCGTAAAGCAGCACAGCACTGGCGGTCTGCGCTCCATCTGCGCCACCGCTGGTCGACAGCTTGTATT
>JBASBA010000391.1:0-5295 GCA_049650885.1 Alteraurantiacibacter sp.
GGGATCATTCCCCCAGAGGTGAAAAACCGCTTAAAGCGAAACCGCCGCATTATCCCGGAAGATGCGTTCCACCTCCATCACCAGGTCTTTCAGGTGGAATGGCTTGGACAGCATCTTGGCGTGCGGAGCTTCGCGATTGGCCTTCAATGCCACGGCGGCAAAGCCGGTAATAAACATCACCTTGGTTGACGGACTTAGTTCGTTGCAGCGCTGGGCAAGTTCAATACCGTCCATTTCCGGCATCACGATATCGGAAAGAAGCAGGTCGTAAATTTCCGTTTCCAGCATCGGCAGCGCCTCGGTACCGCTGGATACCGCCATCACCGAATAGCCGGCATTTTCGAGCGCCCGCGTAAGGTAGGTGCGCATCGCTTCGTCATCTTCGGCCAGCAGGATACGGATCATGCGCTCGTCTCTTCCAGTGATTGCGTGTGATGATTGGTGATAGACAGTTTGCTTGTAAAAATCTGCCCCTGATCCGCAGATGCCCTGCATTGGGACAGCATGGCTTTGACATGTGGATGGTTCGCGGCCAGCACAGGTGGCGATGAGTGAACGCAGATCCGGCATTTCTGATTCGAGAACAATCACCGGCGGCCTGATTCCCGGCGGGGAAGGGCGGCCTGCTTATGTGCTGCATCGCCATCACACATCAGCCATTCCCATTGTCATTGCCGTGCCTCATGCAGGGCGGGAATACCCGGCCAGCCTGATCAACCGAATGCGCCACCCGGATGAGGCAGCTCTGCGGCTGGAGGATCGCTATGTCGATGTGATCGCTTGCCAGGTGGCGGAGGCCACAGGCGCTGCACTTCTCGTCACCAGCGCGCCGCGCGCCATGATCGATCTCAACCGGTCGCCTGAAGATATCGATTGGGAAATGATTGCAGGTCCGCGCACCGGCTATGTGCGATCACGACTTGCGGTGGGCCGCCGTTCGCGCAGTGGCCTTGGTCTCATCCCCCGTCGATTGCCAGGGCTGGGTGAACTGTGGCGCCAGCAACTACCCGCCGCCGATCTTTCGAAGCGTATCGATCAGGTGCACACACCCTATCATCTGGCGCTGTCCCAGACGCTGGAGAGTTTGCGCGACAGGTGGGGCGCGGCCTTGCTGCTGGACTTGCACTCCATGCCGCCTCTTGGCCCAAAGACGGGTGTAGGTGCTGTCGTCGATTACGTGATCGGCGATCGATTCGGTGCAGCGTGCGAAAGCCACCTTGTCGGCACCGCTCTAAACCATTTCGAGGAGAATGGCGCGCATGCTGCCCACAATCGGCCTTATGCAGGCGGTTATGTTCTTGATCGGCACGGTGCACCGGCAAGGGGAGTGTCCGCGATGCAGCTGGAGATTTGCCGCGCCACCTATCTTGACCCCCAATTGCGCGAACCGGGTCACGGGCTTGATGCCGTGGCCGAGATGATAACGGGTCTTGTCATGCGACTGGCGAGCGTGGTGGGCAAAAGCGCGCGAGGTTTCTCGCAGGCCGCCGAATAGCGATGAAAAAACCGCCCCGTGCATGAAGCACGAGGCGGCCAAGGTTCAGGGAGGAGGCGCGCCGAAGCGCGCCTATCCGACCAAGCCATGAGGGAAGCAGGCCGGACAATCCAGAAATAGTCCTGCATGCAAATGTTTCAAGGTCTCATGGACGAAAGGCGGCCCCGCGGGACCGCCTTCGTCGTAACAATCGGGCACTCTGTCGAGACCCCTTGCTGATTCACCTAGGCCTTGGTGGCAGCGTTGGCGCCAGCGCCCTCGGGGCCCTTGCCCAGTTCTACCTGACGGGCAAAGATGTTCCGCATCAGATCAAGCGAGAACAGGTGGGCAAAGATCAGCGGCAGAAGCCCGTTTTCATTCCACTTGCGCAACTTGTCGCCGCGCAGTTCACGCAACTTGTCCTGGTTCACCATGCGGAAACCGCGATAGGTGAAGGGCTGGTCCGGGGCGTCTGCGCGGTTGATGGCGATCTCGCCATCCATCAGCAGATCGTTGTCTTCCAGTTCCTTCATGAAAAGCTGCGTGCGATTGCCCGCCTCTTCGAACTTTTCACAAAATTGCAGCAGGCCCTTGGTGTGCTCGCTGGGTTCCTTGGCATCGGTGAACAGCGGCTGGCCGTCGTCGAACTTGCCTACCAGATCGGCAGAGGGATCGAAGCAGAGCGACAGATTATCGGAGTTCTGCTCCAGCTTTGCCAGAAGGAAGGGATAGCGGCGAACGTAGGCCGGGATATATGGAGGCGTATCGTCACGCGTTGCGCCATCATCGTCAAAGAAAACATTCACGCCTTCGTTCAGGCCCAGGAGCGCCAAAGGTACGGAACGCTCCCCTGCGGAGAACACGATCGGGAAGCTGCGCTGCGCCGCAGGAAATTCCTCAACCGTAAGCGGGATCGCGTGCTGACCGGCAATCCAGGGCGCCTTGTCGACCGAGCGTGCATGCCAATCGCCATGATCGTTGCTGTTGAGGGGGATCAGTTCCTTGTAGAAAACGGGCAAACTGGCTTTAGGCTGGCTAGCCATCATACTCTCCGATTAGTTTGGATGTCCGGTATCCGACTGAACTGTCAGGATCCGCCAAAGACTTTTGAATGAAACTTGCGCCGCGGCCTTAAAGCGACTTTGCATCGGTTTCAAGCGGCACCAGCTTGCCGGGATTAAGTAGACCTTGCGGGTCCAGCGCATGTTTCACCTGGCGCAGGATAGCCAATTGCGCGGAATCTCCCAATCTGCCCAACTCGTCTCGCTTCAGCTGGCCGATGCCATGCTCGGCGCTGATGGAGCCGCGCCAGGCTGTCACCTCGTCATGGACAAAGGTACTTATGGTCTTTCCCTCTGTGCGCTCCCATTCGCCGGGTGTGGAACCCTTGGGCGCCAGAACATGGAAATGCACATTACCGTCACCCAGGTGGCCGAACGCGACAGCCGTGCTGCCGGAGAATGCCTTTTCCACCTTTGGCACAGCATCGCTGACGAAATCTGCCATGTCTGCCACCGGCACCGAGATATCGTGTTGCATGGCAGGGCCGATGGCGCGTTCGGCGGGCGCGATTTCGTCACGCAACATCCAGAATTCTTCTGCCTGGGCCTCGTTGCGGGCGATTGTCGCATCCGCCACCAGGCCTTCCTCGAAAGCGCCTTCCAGCAAATTCCGGGCAAGGGCGGGCAGGGCGTCGGCATCGGTTGCGTCGGCAGTCAATTCGATGAGCGCGTTCCATTCGTGCTGCTCTTGTAACGGCGCACGGGCATTGGCGCTGTGCGAGAGGACCGCATCGAGCGAATGGCGTGGCATCACCTCGAAACCTTCCAGCGCGTCTTTTGCCATGCGCTCCGCGTACAACAACAACTTGCGCGCATCACGGATATCGGCAAGGCCCGCCCAAATTACTGCCCTGTCTGCCAAAGCGGGCAGAAGGCGCAATGTCGCGGCGGTGACGATACCCAGCGTGCCTTCGGAGCCTATCAGCAGCTGTTTCAGGTCGAACCCGCGGTTGTCTTTCTTCAAAGGACGCAAGGAATCGAAAATATCCCCATTGGCCATCACGGCTTCGATCCCCAGCACCTGCGCGCGCATGGATCCGTGCCGCAGAACCTGCGTACCACCGGCATTCGTGGAGATAAGGCCACCGACGGTCGCCGATCCCTTCCCGCCAAGGGTTAGGGGAAAGCGCAAGTCCTCTGCTGCTGCCGTGTCATGCAGGGTTTGCAAGATCAATCCTGCCTCGCAGGTGATTTGCCGCGAATCGACATCGAAGCGCCGCACGGCATTCATCCGGCGCAAAGAAAGAACAATAGCATCCCCGCTTTCATCGGGTGTCGCGCCGCCAGACATTCCACTGTTGCCGCCTTGTGGCACGATAGGCACGCCATGCTCGCCACATAGTTTGACTAAAGCCGAAACCTCCTGCGTATCGGCGGGGGAGGCGAGGCCAACCGCCCGCCCGGTAAAACGGCCTCGCCAGTCTGTCAGCCATGGTGTTACGATCTCAGGATCGCTCGTCCATCCTCTTGTCCCCAGCAGGTCTGCAGCGGCAGCTGCGAAAGTGTCTGTTGTGCTCATCACCGAACCGTTGCCACCAATGCCCCCGTCTTGCAAAGGTGGAACGACAGGTTAAGCCACCATTCAATCCGCGCTGCTAGTCAGGTGAAATCCTTTCACGGAGATTGACGCTCGTTCGTCGCAAGACACACCAGCCATGAAACGCATTGCAGCCCTTCTCGCGTTCGTCGCACTGCTGGCCCCGATCCTGGCGGCGCAATTGCCCGTGCACGCTTCGGCGCAGGATATTGGCGGGTTAAGCGGGCCGATAAGCTCGCTTCCTCTTGGCCTTGGGCCATCGCATTCTCCGGCGGCCACTTTGCTGGACGATGCGCATATTCCGCCCGAGGTGAATCAGGTGCGTATCCGCCAGCGCGTGGTGGTGCGCGTATCGCCTGCACCCCCACGCGCCCGTTCGCAGATGATGGCAGACCTGCCGCGCCGCCCCATGCGCCGAAATTTCGAAGAGGTGGATCATGAAGAGTGCGTGGATGTGAGCGAAATCGTCGGGGTGCAGCCGAGCAGCGACAATCGCCTGCTGTTCTTTACGCAGGATCGCGAGATACTGGCCGCCCGGCTGGCACGGTCCTGCGTTGCACGTGCCTTTTACGCCGGCTTCTATGTAGACCGCAGCGAGGATGGAAGGCTTTGCGTTGCCCGCGACCTGCTGCAATCGCGTGCCGGCGCAAGTTGCGAAGTTTCGCATTTCAGCCGACTGGTAGCGGTAAGCAAGTAACGCCGTTACCCTCGTAAATCTTGACTTTCGCTGCCTCTGCTGCATAGGGCGCGGCATGTGAATGGCGCTGAGCAAAGGCGCCCCCTCTTATATCCGGACCTTACGCATTGACCACTTTTGCCGATCTCGGCCTATCACCTGAATTGCTCAAAGCCGTGGAGGACTCCGGTTATACCGAGCCGACTCCGATCCAGGCCGAGGCGATTCCGGCGGTGCTGATGATGAAGGACGTGCTGGGCATTGCGCAAACCGGCACCGGCAAGACGGCCAGTTTCGTGCTTCCGATGATCGATGTTCTGGCCAATGGCCGCCGCCGCGCGCTGATGCCGCGCAGCCTGATTCTCGAACCGACCCGCGAACTTGCGGCGCAAGTTGCCGAGAATTTCGAGAAATACGGCGCGAACCACGACCTGAAGATGGCGCTGCTGATTGGTGGCGTGCAGATGGGCGAGCAGGTCAAGGCGCTGAACGATGGCGTCGATGTGCTGATCGCTACGCCGGGCCGCCTGATGGACCTGTTCGAGCG
>JBASBA010000392.1:0-6261 GCA_049650885.1 Alteraurantiacibacter sp.
TTGCAGAACGCCGTGAAGAACACGTTGCCCACGTTTCGGGGCTTGCCGAACGCGGAGAAGCCCTCGCCGAACGCCTTACCGCCATCGATCACGAAATTGCCGAGCTTGGGGCGCAGGCCGATGATACGCACGACAAGGTAGCAGAAGCAGCGGATGCCCTGTCCGATCGCCTATCGCAGAACCGCACCCTGCTGGACGAGAGTAACCAGTTCCTGGGCCGTTTGACGAGTGACAGCGTCCGCCTGCTGGAAATCATCCGTTCAAGTGCAGACCATTCCGAAGGCGCCTTGTCGGACTCCGTCTCGCATGCCGAAACGCGGCTTGCATCCTTCGGGGTGACTGCACGAGAGCTTCACGAATTGATCAAGGATGCCGAAGCGCGCGGTAGCAAGCTGGCCGGTCAATTGGACAAGACGCGCGAGACCGGATCGACAACCCTCGAACAGCTCACCGCCCTGGAAGGCCAGTTGGCCATCGTGGCAACAGAAACGGAAAAGGTGGCAGAGCGCACCTCGCACGAACTGCGCGAGGCTATCGAGATGCTCAGCGCTGCTTCCGCATCGGTGCTGGAAAACCTGCGTGGCGAGCAGACCGAGGCAGTGACAGCCCTGGCCCAGCAGGTAGCCGAGGCAAGCCGGAATCAGCTTGCCGGCGCCATGCGTCGCCATGCCAAAGAGACCATTGAAGAGCTGGAACAGGCTACCGACCGCGCCGATGACGCGGGCCGCGAGACAGCCGAGCTGCTGCGTGAACAACTGGCCAGCATCAATGAACTGGCGGCCAATCTGGAACAGCGTGTTGAACAGGCGCGTGAAAAGGCCGAGGAACAGGTCGATACCGATTTCGCCCGCCGGATGGCACTCATTACAGAGGCTCTGAATTCCAGTTCCATCGACATTGCCAAGGCCTTCGATAATGACATCGCAGACACGCAGTGGGCGCATTACCTACGCGGCGATCGCGGGATATTCACCCGCCGCGCCGTCCGCCTTCTCGACAAGCACGAAGCTCGACAGATCAGCGCAGTGTATTCGGAAGAACCGGAATTCCGTGAAACCGTAAACCGCTACATCCATGATTTCGAAGCGATGTTGCGCGGCATCCTGGCAACGCGGGATGGCCATGCGATGGCCGTTACCTTGCTGTCCAGTGATATGGGCAAGCTTTACGTGGCGCTGGCGCAGGCCATCGACAGGCTGCGCGATTAGACCGCTAGTCGGGGCCCATCTGGCCCAAAAGGTCTACATCCTCGACGGTAATCCACTCCTGTGAGTAATTGGCCACGAAAGCTGCTGTGAGAACGGCGGCAAACAGCGTGGCGTGAAAGCTCAACCGACCCGGCCGGAAATTGGCAGGGGCACTGTCAGCTTGGCCTGGCACCTTTTCGATGCCGGCCTCGTCATGTGTTTTCACGCCGAACGGCAGGAGCAGGAATGCACACATCACCCAGAACAGGGCGTAGATCGCGATTATAGAGGTTATCTGCATGACGTCAGGCTTCGCTATTCGCCCGCCACGATGACACGGGTCTGCGGCTTTTTGCCAGACCAACGCTGGGCCGCACGCCGCGCCGCCAAACGCGCTGCCTCCATCACGGCATCACGCTCCTGCCCGCGCTTGCCCTTAAGCTTGCCCAAGGCGATCCGGACGTCCTTCTCCGCCTCTTCCACGAAATCATCGTAATCCTCGTCCAGCGGCAAGCCGATCCCTTCGATCTGCACCCCGCCGACCTTGTCCAGAACAACGATCAGCAGGCCATCGCGCGAAAGGCGGCGACGCATTGTGATGGCATCTCCATCAGACGGGACGATGATATTGCCATCCAGCACCAGCCTGCCGGTGTGCACTTCGGCGATCTTTCCAGGACTTCCCGGAGCAAGTCGCACGATATCACCGTTCTTCTGGAACACGGCATGGGCGATGCCAGCAGCGCGACCGACGCGCGCCTGCTCTTGCATATGACGAATCTCTCCATGGACCGGCACGAGAATTTCTGGACGGAGCCAGCCATACAGTGCTTCGAGCTCCGGCCGACCGGGGTGGCCGGACACGTGAATTTCACTCTGCCGGTCGGTCACCATCACGATACCGCGTTCTGCCAGCTGGTTCTGCACCCGGCCAATCGCGATATCGTTGCCGGGGATCACACGGCTTGAAAATAGGATGACGTCGCCTTCATCAAGGCTGAGGGGGTGATTGCCGTCGGCGATACGTGACAGCGCGGCACGTGGCTCGCCCTGCCCGCCTGTCGCAATGATCATCACCTCGCCTCGCGGCAGCCCCATTGCCGTATCGAAACCCACTGTATCGGGAAAATCATTCAGATAGCCGTTCGCACTGGCCACCTCGATCATTCGATCAAGCGATCGCCCTGCTACGCACAAACGCCGGTTGGTTTGTTTCGCCACAGCGCCCAGTGTCTTCAACCGAGCTACGTTGGAGGCGAATGTAGAAACCAGCACACGCTTGCCGGGGTGCTTCTGCGTTTCTTCCAGTAATCCGCGACAGACCGCGCCCTCGCTCCCCGAAGGGACGGGATTGAAGACATTAGTGGAATCGCACACCATCGCCAAGACGCCTTCGTCGCCGATTTCGCACAGCTCTTCTTCCGTGGCGGGTGTGCCGATTTGCGGTTCATCGTCCAGCTTCCAGTCGCCGGTGTGAAAGATACGCCCGTAAGGCGTATCGATCAGCAGCGCATTTCCCTCAGCGATGGAGTGCGCAAGCGGGATATAGGTTATGGTGAACGGACCGATATCGATCTGTCCGTGATCTTCCTCGATCACATTCAGCTTGATTTCGCTCGTCAGGCCGGCCTCGTCCAGCTTACGCCGGATAAGGTCGGCGGTGAATGGCGTGGCATACAGTGGAACGCCCAGGTCAGCCGCGAAATAGGGGATCGCACCAATATGGTCCTCATGCGCATGCGTCAGCACGATGCCAAGCAGGTCGCGGCTACGCTCCTCGATAAATTCAGGATCGGCGAACATCAGTTCCGTTCCGGGATATTCGTTCGAGCCGAAGCTCATTCCCAAGTCCACCATCAGCCACTTGCCCTGGCAACCGTAAAGATTGACGTTCATGCCAATCTCACCGGAACCGCCCAGGGCCAGAAACAGCAGTTCGTCTTGCGGGGTAAAATCTTTCTTCATGTCGCTCCTGCGCGCTGGGCCAGGATCTGCAGGCCACGGATAGTAAGGTCGGCGTCTATACGGTCAAAAATATCGGTCTTCTGGTCGAACAGGATCGCAAGTCCGCCAGTAGCCACAACAGTAACAGGTCGGCCGATCTGCGCCTTCATGCGCGCTATCAACCCTTCCATCATGGCGACATAGCCCCAGAACACGCCTATCAACATCTGATCCTCGGTATTGCGGCCAATCACGCTGCTGTTTTCCGGGGCCTCAATCGCGATGCGTGGCAACTTTGCCGTCTTGCCGACAAGCGCATCCAGCGAAAGATTAATGCCGGGCGCGATAATGCCACCCTTGTATGCTCCGTTGAAGTCAATCGCCTCGAACTTCGTAGCGGTGCCGAAGTCCACCACAATCATGTCACCACCCACCAGTTGGTGCGCCGCGATACAATTTAGCGCGCGATCCGCGCCAAGGGTGTGGGGCTGCTCAACATCAATTTCGAAACCCCAGGCGGTATCGCCCTCCCCGGCGATAAGCGGTTCGATGCCGAAGTACTTGTTCGCCAGCACGGACAGGTTGTGATCGGCACGCGGCACGACCGATCCGAATATAATGCTGGTGACCGCGCTGCGTTCAATCCCCTCGATGGCGAGCAATTGTAGTAGCCAGGTGGCATATTCGTCACCCGTGCGGCGACCATCGGTGGCGATGCGCCAGCGCGCGCGGATATCCTCGCCTTCGAACAGGGCGAAAACGACATTGGTGTTGCCGACATCAACGGCGAGCAGCATCAGTTTTTCTCCAGCAGAACATCGCCAGCATGCACTATATGTGTGGTGCCATCCGCCAGACGCAAGCGTAGCGCGCCGTGTTCATCAAGGCCATCGAATGTGCCGACAATGCGCCCTCCACCACCATCGTGGACACTCAATGGCGTCCCCGGTTTGTGAGCAGCAGCGCACCATCTGTTGATTATGGCCCCTTCTCCGAATTCGCGCCAGCCCTGAACTTCCAGGGCCATTTGCGCCGCGAGTGCCTCTGCAAATGCATTTCGTGCGGGTATCGGCCCGATATCGGCCAATGCTTTTACCTCTCGGTCCGCAATTGCGGGTGCAGCAGCCAGGTTCACGCCGATGCCGATCACCGCATGTCCAGCCTCGCATTCAAGCAACAAGCCGCAGAATTTCGCGCCGCCAAGCAAGACGTCATTCGGCCATTTCAACAACAACTCGTACGGTTTGGCGATCGAACCTGCGACTGTCTCGTAGACTGCGAGGGCCGCCACGAAACTGAGAGTAGCAGGCGGTGGACCGCGATCGTGCAGACGTACCGCCGTAGAACCCATGAAGTTTCCCGGTGCGTCAATCCAGCTACGCCCTTGCCGCCCCCGTCCGGCAGTCTGGCGATCCGCGACCAGCCAGTGTCCTTCCGTCACGAGTTCACCATCGGCGATGCGCGCGACCAGGTCGGCATTTGTGCTGCCGGTTTGGGAAACGTACTCGATCGAGGCGGTCAAATCAGAATGCGACGGCAAGTGACGCTGCGGCCATATCAGCCAGATTGCCCAGTGGAGCGATCAAGAGATAGCCCAACGGCGAGATCAGCAGCGCACAGATGACAAGCAATGCCCAATGTGCAGTGTCGCTTTCGCCCTTCACCGTGTTCGCCGGCTCATCGAAAAACATCACTTTCACGATCTTGATGTAGTAAAATGCGCCGATCACCGATGCGGCGATACCGATTGCCGCGAGGGCAAGCAGATCAGCTTCCACCACGGCCTGGAACACGACGAATTTACCCCAAAAGCCGAACAGTGGCGGAATACCAGCCAGGCTGAACATCAGTGCTGCGAGGCACCACGCCACGCCGGGACGTGTTACGGATAGGCCAGCCAGGTCCGAAACATTTTCAAGCTGGTTGCCATCCGCATCCCGCATCAGCAGGACTGCGACAAAGCTGCCAATCGTCATCACCACGTAGATGGCGAGATACACCATCATCGCGCTGGCTCCGGCCAGGGTGCCCGCCGCGAGCCCGATCAGGATGAACCCCACGTTGTTGATCGAGGAATAGGCCAGCAGGCGTTTTACGTTTTGCTGACCGATCGCGCCCAATGCGCCGATCACGATGGAAAGCAGCGCGGCAAAAATGACGATCTGACGCCATGCATCGGCCTGGGTGCCAAATGCTTCAAGTGATACGCGGGCAAGCAGCGCAACCGCCGCCACCTTGGGAGCACTGGCAAAGAACATGGTGACGGGCGTAGGCGCGCCTTCGTAAACGTCCGGCGTCCACATGTGGAACGGCGCGGCGCTGATCTTGAATGCCAGCCCCGCCAGTACGAAGGTCAGTCCGAAAAGCTGTCCGGTGGAAAGACCATCCGAAACGGCGATGGCGATGCCCGTGAAATTTGTCGTCCCCGCGAAACCGTAGGTCAGGCTCATGCCGAACAGCAGGATACCCGAGGCAAGGCCGCCCAATACGAAGTATTTGAGTCCGGCTTCGGCGCTACGCTCATCATCACGCAGGATCGCGGCCAGAACATAGGCGGAAAGTGAGTTAAGCTCGAGGCCGATATAAAGCGTCATCAGATCGGCAGCCGATACCATGATGCTCATACCAAGAGCGGCGAACAGGACAAGTACGGGAAATTCTGCCCGCATGTCTCCTGCCCGCTCGAAGTAGCGCGGAGCTACGATCAGCGCTGCACCACTGGCGGCAAAGATCATCAACTTGGCAAGGCCGGCAAAGGCATCAGCGCGGAACTGGCCGCCAAAGGCGATGGTGTCCGGGCCAGCAGCACCGTTGCAAACGGCAACGGCTACCAGCGCGAAAGCACCGCCAAGCGCGATCGTCGCGGCGATGGAGATAACCCGCGCACCCTTGTCACCACCCCATGCAGCGAGAAGCAGCAATATGAGACCTGAGAGTGAAAGGATAATCTCGGGCAGAACCAACGCGAGGGAGTTTTCATAGTTCATCAGTGCGCTCCCCCTTCAGCATGGTCTTCAGCAGGCGGTGCGCCCTCCCCGATAACCAGATGCGCATCTCCTTCAGGAGCGGCAGTAGCAAGGCGAGTGTCGAGAGTTTCGATATCGGCACGCATGGGAGCAAGGAAGCTTTC
>JBASBA010000393.1:0-6949 GCA_049650885.1 Alteraurantiacibacter sp.
CCGAAAACAACGCGCTAGCCAGAACGTAGACAGGTATCAGAATCGCTGCAATCAGCCAGTCCTGCCAGAAGCTGCGCCATGGAAAGCGCATTTCGATCAACTCAAGTGCAATCATCGTGAACGAGAACAGCACAATGCTGCTGCCCATGGGTTGCCCGGAATACAGATCGTTGAAAAATCCCAGCGGCAAGCCTGCCCACATCGGCAAAACCCCTGGTTTCGCCAACCTCCAGGACAGAAGGATCAGATATCCCATCGGCGGCAGGATCGGGGCAAGCGCGATGAACGGCAAAAGCGGCGTCAGTGATCCCAGCATCGTCGTAAGCCAAGGCACGCCATAGGCAAGGATGGGTGAGTGGGCGCGATTGATCTTGCTGCCATAAGCATCACGCCGCGCGCTGGGTGACAGCCTCTCCATTATTCGTCTTCTTCAGCCTGCTCTGTTTCTAGCGGGTCGCCCATCGTATCGATCAGTTCGCGCTGCCAGACGGGTTTGACGATGACGACATCGGTCGCCGCCGGGTTGCTGAGGAGCTGACCGATCGCTCCGTCATCGGTAATTTCGCTGACCATGGCGACGGCAGTACCCGGATGAAACATTCCGCCAGCGCCAGATGTTACGAAGATGTCGCCAATCTTCAGCGGATTGATGCCGAGGTTTATCAACCGGATGCGCAGGGAGCCATCAGCACGCCCTTCGGCAAAGGCGACGGTATTGTCGGTTGCCCGGCGCACTGGCACGACGCTGTCTGTATCGGTCAACAGCAGTACGCGTGCAGTGCCAGAGCCAACTTCCAGCACCCGCCCGACCAGGCCAAGAGGTGATGTAACCGGCATTCCCGGAGCAACACCGTCGTTGCTTCCGGCCGAGAGATAGGCAAATCTGCGCGTACTTGTCGAGGTGGAGCCGATCAGCCGGCCCGTGGTGACCGGTGCGACATCGCCATCGGCCAAATCGAGCACAGCTTTCAGGCGCTCGTTCTCCTGCTCGAGAGCGCGGGCTTCAGCCAGCCGGACGCGAGCGATCTTGATCTCTTCCTCAAGCTCCGCATTCTTGCTGCCGGCGTTGTAATATCCTCCGATAGCCTCGAAGAAATTGCGCGAGCCTACGCGGCCAGCCGCGCCAACTTCACCGACAGGAGCAGCGGCATCGCTGGCCATTGAGCGCAGACCGTTAAAGGTCTCTGGCCGCCAGAGCGAAATGGCAAGAAGAAGGATACCCAAGGCCGCGCCGAGACCGGCCGCAAGATAACCTGCGAACAGTCCCAGCTGCGCCCTCTTGTTAGAACTTGTTCTGTTTGCCGATGGCGGCGCCATAACCGCCGTTACCTTCCGAAATTCGTGTCGATCAAGCGGTCATCAGGACGCCGCGATAGATGGGATCTTCCATCGCCTTGCCGGTGCCGATGGCCACGCAGGTGAGAGGGTCTTCGGCGATGCTGACGGGTAGACCAGTTTCTTCCTTGATGTGATCGTCCAGGCCGCGAATCAATGCACCGCCCCCAGTCAGTACGATACCTTGGTCAACAATGTCTGCCGCCAATTCCGGTGCGGTGTTTTCCAGTGCGATGCGCACGCCTTCCACGATTGCGCCAATCGGCTCCGAAAGAGCTTCCGCGATATGCGCCTGGTTGATCGTGATTTCCTTGGGTACGCCGTTCACCAGATCGCGGCCCTTGATGATGATGCTTTCGCCAACGCCATCTTCAGGAACGGTGGCGATGCCGTAATCCTTCTTGATACGCTCCGCCGTGGCATCGCCAATCAGCAAATTGTGATGGCGGCGGACATAGGAGACGATAGCTTCGTCCATCTTGTCACCGCCGGTGCGAACCGATGTGGTGTAGGCCAGGCCGCGCAGCGACAGGACGGCAACCTCTGTCGTGCCGCCGCCGATGTCGACGACCATGGAACCGACCGGTTCGGTGACAGGCATATCGGCGCCGATTGCAGCGGCCATCGGCTCCAGGATAAGGAAGACTTCCGAGGCACCGGCGTTGCTGGCAGCATCGCGAATGGCGCGACGCTCGACCGAGGTGGAGCCAGAGGGAACGCAGATCACGATTTCGGGGTATCGCAGCAGGGTGCGCTTGTTGTGGACCTTGCGGATGAAGTGCTTGATCATCTCTTCCGCGATCTCGATATCGGCGATCACGCCATCGCGAAGCGGGCGGATTGCCTCGATGCTGTCAGGCGTCTTGCCCATCATCATTTTCGCATCTTCGCCCACTGCCTTGACGCGCTTGACGCCATTCAGCGTTTCAATCGCGACAACAGATGGTTCATTCAGAACGATACCGCGATCCTGCACGTAGACCAACGTGTTGGCCGTACCAAGGTCGATGGCCATGTTCTGAGAGCCGAATTTGAAGAGATTAGAAAAAAATGAACTCATCGGGAAATCCGTATTTAAGGTGAGCTTCGCTACGGAGAAAATCCGTACATCGGCGTAAAGACGTTGGAAAAGTGAAGGGTGCTTAGCGTGTGAGGACGATAAAGGCCAAAAATTTTGTCGAGAAAGACACAGTTTTGTTGCAACTCGCCTCGAAAATGTGGCGAGTGACCGATATGATGCACCAATGCCGCAAATTCGCCGACTTCCAGAGACACTTGTAAACCGTATTGCTGCGGGCGAAGTCGTGGAGCGTCCTGCCTCCGCGCTCAAGGAATTGCTGGAGAATGCAATCGATGCCGGCGCGACGAGAATCACCGTAGCGATTGTGGAGGGCGGTCTCGATTCGGTAGAGATCACGGATGATGGTTGCGGGATGTCGCCAGACGGAATGGCGCTGGCGCTTGAACGGCATGCAACATCGAAATTGCCAAACGAAGCTATCGAACAGGTCGAGACCCTGGGCTTCAGGGGAGAAGCGCTGCCATCAATCGGTAGCGTATCGCGTCTGACACTTGAAAGTCGCCCGCGCGGGGCAGAGCAGGGGTGGCGAAGGGTGGTTGATCATGGCGTACTTGTCGATGAAGGCCCGGCTGCGCTGCCACCGGGAACGCGCGTTCGTGTCGAAAACCTGTTTGAGAAGATCCCGGCCCGACGCAAGTTTCTGCGAACGCCGCGAAGCGAGTATGCCGCCTGCCAGGACGTGGTGAAGCGCCTTGCCATGGCGCGCCCGGATATCGGTTTCACATTCGAGCATGGCGGCAGGCGTATTTTTGCGGTCCAGGCCGGCGAGAGTACAGAGGCGCGCGTGGCACAGATTGTCGCACGGGAGCTTGCCGACAATGGCGTGGCCATCGACATGGAACGCCCCGGTAGCGAGGGCGTGATGCGCCTGGCAGGCGTGGCCGGTTTGCCCACGTACAATCGCGGGATTGCCGATCATCAATACCTTTTCGTAAACGGGCGTCCGGTAAAGGACCGCTTGCTTACCGGGGCCGTTCGCGGTGCCTATGCCGATATGCTGGCACGCGATCGCCACGCCGTGCTGGCATTGTTCCTGGAAATTCCCTTCGCCGATGTCGACGTGAATGTGCATCCGGCCAAGACCGAGGTACGGTTTCGCGATCCTGCCGCTGTGCGCGGCTTCATCGTATCGGGTTTGCGCCAGGCGCTTTCAACAGGAGACCGTCGCAGCGCACAATCGCCGGATTCAGGCGCGATGGGTCGGTGGCAGACCGAACCCGTTCGAGAGGAAGTTACTCCCGCCTTGCGCTCGATCTTTTCCAGCCGCGACTGGTCTGCGCCATCCTATTCACACGTATCAGAGCCGCGCACAGCATGGGGCGGTGAGGCGGATGTCATGGCGACACCGCAGGGACGCGCAGAGGCGGCCAGCGAACTGCCGGAAGACGTGGAACAGTTCCCTCTGGGGATCGCCCGTGGCCAGGTTGCCAATACCTATATCGTTGCCGAATCAGCCGATGGTTTGGTGCTGGTGGATCAACATGCTGCACACGAGCGGATCGTGCTTGAACGTCTGCGCGCAGCAGGGGCGGGGGACAAGGTTGCGGCGAGTCAGGCTCTGCTGATGCCCGATGTGGTGGAAATGGACGAGACAGCTTGCGACAGGCTGGAGGACCAGATCGAGCATTTCGCCTCACTGGGGCTGGTGATCGAACGCTTCGGCCCCGGTGCCATGCTTGTGCGCGCATTGCCGGGAACATTGAAACGCGCGGAACCGGCAAAGCTTCTTGTTGATCTTGCGGATGATTTGGCCAAACATGGTGCCTCGCTATTGCTTGGCGAGAAGATTGAGCATGTGCTTGCCACGATGGCGTGCCACGGTTCCGTTCGTGCAGGACGCACGTTGAACGTTGCAGAAATGAATGCCCTGCTGCGTGAAATGGAAGCTACGCCGCGTTCAGGGCAGTGCAACCATGGGCGTCCGACATGGGTGAAATTGTCGATGGAGGATGTCGAAAAATTGTTCGGGAGGCATTGATGAGACTGCCGGTAATCATATTGGCGGGACTGGCGGTTGCATCTTGCGGCGGCGATGAGCTGAATCAGGATGAACGGGCGGAGCAGGATCGAGCGGTGATCGAGAAAGTGCGCAATGCCAATGAGGCTGCGCCGCCGTTGATCGAAGTGGTGCCCGAACCTATCCTTTATCCCGATCTGGAGGCGAATGACCTTTTCGGCCTCGCTTGCTCCTACGCACCTGGAACGAGTATGGGTGCGCGTGTCATTGCCCGTGAGGCTGATGCCTATGTGAAGCTTGATGACGAAATGCTGCGCTTTGCGGCGGATCCCGGCTCGCGGGAACTGCCAGCCGGTACGCGGTCACTCTACAATGGGCGCGAGTATTCACTCCGTCTTGAAGTCTATGATAAGGAATCCGGTGAGCTTTTCGAAGGGACAGTCTGGCTGCGTGACCGCTGGGACAGGGTGATCTATCAAGGTACGGGAGCTGTCGATTGCAGCGCGTAGCGCCTATAGGATGGCGGGCCTTGCGATCATCCAGAGGCCCATAGCCAGCATCGCAAAATTCTCCGTAAGGGAAACGAAGCCCAGTGGAACGTTCGCGCTGCCACCAACGCAGGCGCATTTGATCTCGCGCTTCTGGACGTAGACGGCGTATATCACGCTTGCCGCTCTGATTGTGCCGGTGAGAACAGGGCAATCGGAACCGATACTCAAGGCAGTCGTCTGCCTGCCTTCAGTATAGCCGCAATTGCCTCCAAAATGGGGTAGAGATAGGCGTAGGGAATCCAGCGCTTGGCCAGCAGGTCATACCCCGCGAACATGGTGGAAAACTGCTCAACATCCTGAAGCTTTAGCATCGCCATCGAAAACGCGGCGAAAACGCGGCGAACCATTCGCCCGCGCGAATGGTGATCGGCATGTCAAAGCTCCACATGCTGAGGGACAGGGCGAGGCCGAGAGCTACTGCGAAGACGGCAAGTACCAGCGTATAGTTTGTCTCGCCCGGTTCCTTGGGAGGATGACCGAAGTGGGCGCACAGGCTGTGATACCCGCCGATACGCGTTGCATCGATGAAGACCTGTGGTGTCGTTTAGACGTCATGTTCAGCTTTGAAGGCATCGGTTTCTTTGCGATTGGTAAGGTGATGATCATCCACCTCATAACCGGCGCGTCCCAGCAGCCATTTCGCCTTCAGGCCATACGGTTAGACATGCTTGTCCATCACCATACGGTAAAGGCGCGCGGATTTTGTTCCGCGCGCTTTTACATCTTCGATAGAACTTTCCTGGTTCATGCCCGGAAGCTGGGAACTCCTGCGCTTTTGTCCAGATCCGGAATGATGCGGTAACGCGCCAAGATCAGGCTGAAGATGCCGAAAAGGAGCAAGCCAACGGCGGTCAGCGTGAAAATGAAGCCTTCACCAGCCAGGCTGGCGACTGCATCTCCAAGGGTTTTAACCTGCTGTGCGCCTGCCGACATGAAACCGGCCTTGAAAAGCGACCAGCCAATAACGGCGTAAACAACACCGCGCGCCAAGAAACCGGCGCCGCCGAGCCAGCGTGTAAAATCCGGAGCCTGCGCACTGATACGGTGCATGAATTCGCCAGTAATACCCTTCTTGGCCTGAAAAATTGCAACGATAAAGAAGATGAGGCCAAGGATGCCGATCACCGTTCCGCCAAAATCCATCGACAGAACGCCGGATGCAGCTTCCTGAGCACCGCCGCCAGAATCGCCGGAGCCGCCGCTGCCGCCAGAACCACCGCTGCCTTCACTGCTGGCAAACTTGTAAGCAGAATAGGCGAGGGCAAGGTGGCCGATGCCACTGCCTGCATGACCGATCCGCTTGGCCCAGCCCTTCTTGTCGGAACCATTGTTCTCGATATCGAACAGAGGAGAGCAGAAGCGGAACAGCGCATAGGCGATAAGGCCGATTACCATGATCCACAAAATGGCCGTGCCAGCGGGATAGCTTTCGATGGCCTGGAATATGCCATTGGTGCCCTTGGCAATTTGCTGTGCACTGGTCAGGGCGATGAGGCCCAGGACCGAATAGAGGATAGCGCGGCTGAAATAGCCCACACGCACCAGCCAATTAAACTTCTCCGATTTGTCGACCATAGCCCTCATGTCTCCAATGTTTTGTTCCCCCAGCAACGGGCGAAACGCAAAATCGTGCCGAAATGCAAAATTGCCAGCTAATGTGGAACACCTGGAACACTGTCCTGGGGCGAAACGCGTTCCCGCCTGTTTCATTCGCCGAATGACAATCCATACGGATTTGTCTGCGCAGGTTTTTCAACGGGAGATGGTGGCACGGCATGGGCATGGCCATGCGTTCAGTCGGACAAGGTAGGAAAGCTGACGGGTGAGCCTAGCGCAGCCGCTTTACATACAGCTGCTTGTCGTCACGGCGTTCCATCTTGAAGTTATCGCCGGCCGCGCGCATCAGGTCCGAAAGGCGTTTGAAACCGTGGTTGCGCACGTCGAAACTGGATCGGTTGCCCGCGATCTGCCCAACTTCCTGAAGGCGCGCATAACCCTCGTCATCACGGCTGGCCGCTTTCAATG
>JBASBA010000394.1:0-1541 GCA_049650885.1 Alteraurantiacibacter sp.
GGCCGGAACATGCCGGACGACGGTTTAGTGCCGGCCGCAGCACGTCTTATACTTGCGTCCCGATCCGCAGGAGCACGGATCGTTCCGGTTCGGCCGGGAAGACGCCCTGAACGGCATTTCGGGTGGACCTTCGACAGCCCCGCCTGAGAGCTCTGGGCGAGACTGATGGAGGATCGTGGCGACGCAGTTCGGGATTAAATCAGGGGCTTCAGCGTCGATCTGCTCGATCTCGTCATCGGTGAACTTGCTCTGTCCGGTGTCGATGTCATGAAGCGCCATCAGGAAGATCATCGTCGACCGTGTCTCATCATCGGCGTGATCGAGGAATCGGCTCCAAGTCTCGGGGCGCAGCCGCATCGCACGCGTGAAGCCGTCCACCCAAGGCTCCCACAGGACATCGTCCTCTTCGGGATCGACCAGGTAAATCGGTTCGACCCAGAGCGAAGCGTTGATCGCTTGAACGGCGGTGTTGTAGTGCGCCATCACCGCACCGATGGTTTCTTCGGCCGATTTCCGGTCGGGGAAGTCAGCCTCTCCCGTGGCTCCCCATACCTCGGGCAACCACTCCGACGGCGGGATCATCTCCGGGCAGGCCAGAACACCGACGATATAGCCGTCGAGTTCGCCGAGCGTCATCGGCCCGTTCTCGAGGGGCAAGGCTTTCAGAAGCGCGTCGAGGCGATCAATGTCGCTATCTGATCGTTGCATGAAGACCTCTTAACGGCGCTGACCTTTTTTAGCCTACGCAGGGTCAGGTCACAATCTGCACAGGGCCAGCTTCGTCCCAAGGCTGCTAAGCTTCGCCTTCCAGATCATGCTGCTACGTGCGACGAAAGATAGCTTCCAGAAAACTGCGCAAAGGCTCCTATCCTTGCGAGCGACGGCTATGGGCCGGCCGCGACAGCCGGCCCGCCCTGTTCAAATTTCCACCGCCTCGGCAATCGCGAGCGCATCTTCCAACTCAACGCCCAGGTAACGCACCGTGCTGTCCATCTTCGTGTGTCCAAGGAGGAGTTGCACCGCCCGCAGGTTGCCGGTCTTTCGGTATATCTGCGCGACTTTCGTGCGCCGCATAGAATGGGTGCCATACGCGCTCGGCTCAAGGCCGATGGATGTCACCCAGTCTCGGACGAGGCGAGCATACTGGCGCGTCGAGATGTGCCGCCGCTCATGGAACCGTCCGGGCCAGAGATGCTCCGATCCGTCCATCAGCGGCGCCTCGAGCCATGCTCCGATTGCTTTCCGGGTCCCTTCTGTGATCTCGAAGCTGACCGGCCGCCTTGTCTTGCTCTGAACGATCGCGGCGCGATGCTTGACCTGCCCCGCCGCATATACGTCAGCGACCTTGAGGCTCACCAAGTCGCAGCCTCGCAACTTGCTGTCGATGGCGAGGTTGAAGAGCGCCAGCTCGCGAGTCCGCTCCGCAATCTCGAGGCGGACCCGGATCGCCCAGACATGCTTCGGTTGCAGCGGACGTTTCTGGCCGACGATGCGCCCCTTGTTCCAAGCGGGACGGCAGGCGCGGATTGCTGGTAGGTTGG
>JBASBA010000395.1:0-5183 GCA_049650885.1 Alteraurantiacibacter sp.
CAGCACCAGCGTGCCCAGACCAAGCTGCATGACATGCAGGTGTGCGTCGACGAAGCCGGGCACTACAACACGCCCTTCGCCATCCACGCGGTAATCGATCTGGCGGGTAGGGCGATCACCAAAATCCAGAAGTTCGGATATACGGCCGTCCTCATCCACCACCATGCCACCGAACCGATCAATTGAACCGTCGCGACTAACCGAAACGCCCTCGATATTGTCGATATGGGTGTCGGCGAAGGCTGGGGCGGGCGCGCACAGCAGCGCGGCGACCACGGCGAGACGAGCGATCATGCGGAAATCTCCGGCCGGTGACGGATCAGGGCGCTGGTATCCTGCCGCGCGCCACCGTGTTGTTGCACTTGTGCGTAAATCTGATCCACCACCGCGGTGACGGGCAGCGAGATGCCTGACGCCTTGGCTTCGCCCAGCGCGATGGCCAGATCCTTGCGCATCCAGTCTATTGCAAAGCCGAAATCGAACTCGCCATCCACCATCGTCTGCCAGCGGTTTTCCATCTGCCAGCTTTGCGCCGCGCCGCCGGAAATGGCTTCCACCACCTTGGCAGGGTCAACGCCGGTTGCCTGCGCCATCCGCACGCCTTCGGAAAGGCCAGCAAGCACGCCCGCAATGCAGACCTGGTTGATTGCCTTGCAGGTCTGCCCGGCACCGGCATCGCCGATGTGCACGATGCGTGCGGCGTAGGCTTCCATCACGGGCGTGGCAGCGGCCATCGCTTCGGCAGAGCCGCCGCACATTATCGCCAGCTTGCCGTTTTCTGCGCCCGCCTGCCCGCCCGAAACGGGCGCATCCACGCAGAGAAGGCCGAGTTGCTGCGCAGTTTCCGCCAGTTCCTTTGCCAGGGCGGGAGAGACTGTGGTGTGATCCACCAGTGTCGCGCCGGCCTTCATCGCAGACAGCGCGCCGCCCTCTCCCAGCAATACGCTGCGAACGTCATCATCATTGCCGAGGCACGCCAGCACAACGTCGCAATCGGCCACGGCTTCGGCAGCGGTGCCAGCGGTGGAAACATCCAGCCCGTCTGCTTTCAGGCGTTCTTGCCAGTCCTTGGCCTTCGATGCTGTGCGGTTGTAGCCGGTGACGGTGTGGCCGGCTTTGGCGAGGTGACCGGCCATTGGCGCGCCCATTACGCCAAGGCCCAGAAATGCAAGTTTGCTCATGGTGAAAAGCGATGGCGAAAAGCACACGCCAAGGCAATCTTTGTTGCGCAAAAGCTGACGACCTATTTGCAGGCGCGCGCCAGTCCGCTAGCGCGGGCGGCCATGACGGTAACAGACAACAGCCTCACCCTTGACGATGTGCGCGCCGCGGCCAAGCGGATAGCGGGTTCCGTGGTGCATACGCCCACCATGCACTCACAAACGCTGAGCAAGATTATCGGCGCCGACATCTGGCTGAAGTTCGAGAACCACCAGTTTACGGCAGCGTACAAGGAACGTGGCGCTCTCAATGCCCTCCTGCTGTTGACCGATGAACAACGCCAGCGCGGCGTGATCGCTGCATCGGCGGGCAATCATTCGCAAGGGCTTTCTTATCACGGCACACGGCTGGACGTGCCGGTAACGATCGTGATGCCGCGCACCACGCCCACCGTAAAGGTGATGCAGACCAAGAGCGTGGGCGGCAATGTCGTGCTGGAAGGGGAGACCTTCGACGAAGCCTATGCCCATGCGCGCCAGCTGGAAGCCGAGATGGGCCTGACTTTTGTACATCCCTTCGATGATCCTCACGTGGCCGCAGGGCAGGGCACGGTCGCGCTGGAAATGCTGGCCGATGCGCCGGAAATCGAGACCATCGTGGTGCCCATCGGCGGCGGCGGACTGATTAGCGGTATGGGCACGGTGGCCAAGGCCCAGGACAAGCCGATCGAGGTGATCGGTGCGGAGGCGCGTCTTTACCCCAGCAGTTACAATGCCTGGGCGGGCGCGGACCTGCCCTCTGGCGGGGACACGCTGGCCGAGGGTATCGCGGTGAAGGAACCGGGGAAATTCACCCAGAAGGTTATCGACAAAGTGGTGGACGATATCCTGCTGGTGGAGGAGCGGCACCTGGAAGAAGCGGTATCCCTGTTGTTACAGATAGAAAAGACCGTGGTGGAAGGGGCCGGCGCGGCAGGATTTGCCGCAGTGCTGGCCCATAAGGAGCGGTTTGCAGGCAAGAAAATCGGTCTTGTCCTTTGCGGCGGAAACATCGACACCCGCCTGTTGGCCAACGTGCTGCTGCGCGATCTTGCGCGGTCGGGACGCCTCGCGCGGTTGCAGATCACATTGCAGGACAGGCCAGGTGCCTTGTTCAAGGTGATGCGTGAATTTGACGCACACAATGTGAACATCCTGGAAATTTACCATCAACGGATTTTTACCAATCTTCCTGCCAAGGGACTGGTAACAGACATCGAATGCGAAGCGCGCGATCGGGATCAGCTGGATGCACTGGTTAAGGCATTGTCTGCGAAGGGTTATTCGGTCAGCCAGGTGGAATTGAACTGAGCGCGCGAAGCTGCCCCACATCGGGCCGTTAACCGAGCCGGATGCGCTATTTGTGGAAATTAATCCTGCGAATGGCGATTTAAATGGTTAACATGGTTCAACTCGCGATTCCCTGCGCCCATAACGGCCGCGAACCGCAAAATTGAACTGTGTGCATCCAGAGCGCCAGAAAGAGGATTGACCAACCCCGTGACGGCACCCGTTCGCTTCCCACGATTTTTCGTCACCAGCCCGGCACCGTGTCCGTATCTGCCGGACCGAACGGAGCGGAAGGTCTTTACGGAACTGAAGGGCCCACATGCAGAGCAATTGAACGATGCCCTGGGCCGGATCGGTTTTCGGCGCAGCCAGACAGTTGCCTATCGCCCCAGTTGCGAAGGTTGCAAGGCGTGTGTTTCGGTGCGGGTCGCGGCGGAGGACTTCAAGCCATCCAGTTCGCAAAAACGCACACTCAAGAGCAATAGCGACCTCGAAGTCACTGAATGTCGGCCTTGGGCTACGGAAGAGCAGTTCGCCCTGTTGCAACGCTATCTCGAGCATCGGCACCCCGGCGGCGGCATGGCCGCGATGGATGAGGTGGACTATGCCGACATGGTTGAACACACCAGTGTATCCAGCTTTGTCATTGAATACAGGGAACCTTCTGCCGAAGGTTCCAGTGGACGTTTGGTCGCAGCCTGCCTAACAGACAGGCAGGCAGACGGGTTGTCGATGATCTATAGTTTCTATGACCCGGAATTGGAGCATCGTAGCGGGCTTGGGAACTACGTTATTCTCGAACACATCAGGCGGGCTGCAGAAGCGGCTTTGCCGTATGTCTACCTCGGCTATTGGGTCGAGGGATCAGACCGGATGCAGTACAAGGTCCGCTTCCGCCCACTCGAAGCCCTTGGACCCGACGGCTGGCGACGGATGTCCGAAACAGAACAGCGCAGCCTTATCGACGGTGTTGCCAACGGTGCCTGTGCGCGCGCCCCTGCTACGGATGGCGGCTCCAAGGACAACACCCCCGGCTTGCAGCAGGAATACAAGCTCACCTGAGCGCAAATCCATGACCGCCCGCACTTCAACCGCGCTGGCCGCGGCCCTTGCGCTGTTGGTCAATCCGCTGGTTCAGTCGGCGGCGGCGCAGGAACAGCAGGATACTCCCCGGCTGGAAGACCTGATCCCCGATGCCGCAGTTGAAAATCCCGAGGATTGGGCCGCGCAAGGTGTGCAGGTAAGCGATCAGGCCGATGCAAATGCGCAGGCGCCGCTTGATGCAGAAGCACCGCTGGCGGCAATGCCGATGGTCACCATTCCCTGGCCAGAGGATATGGACCTGCCGCAGCTCGCGCCGCTGGAAATGGCCGAAGAGCCGATTGAATATGTGCAGTTCGAGGATGACATACCGCGCGTAACAACCGGCAGCGAGGAGCGACTTTCGGAAGAACTCGTGCTGGTCTTCCCCAACGAGCAATCGCTGTTTCCCCAGCGCGCGGAATTTCTGGAGCGTTTCGCTTCCCTTTCCACTATCAAACAGCTGGATGATGATCAGAATATCGCCCGTCTCGCAGCACAGGCGCGCGCTGACGAGGACCTGCTGATCCAGTTGCTTGACGTGTATGGCTACTTCGATGCTCAGGTCTTCCGCACTGTTGGCGCGGTGGACTCCGCGACGAACGCGAACTTGGACAGGCCCGCCGTCCGCTTCGACATCGTACCGGGCCAGCGCTTCACCGTAGGCGCAATCGATCTTGGCAATCTGGAAGCTGCTGGCGACCAATACACCTCGCTGCGGCGGTCTTATGATATAAATGTCGGCGATCCTATCTCGCTTGACGAGATCGAGACAGAACAGTTCGATCTCGACACGGCGCTGGGTGAGAGCGGCTTCCCGTTTGCCACGATTGATGCGCCAAGCCTGCTTGTGGATCATGCCCGCGAAGAGGGTGACATCACCATGCCGGTGGAACCAAACGGTCGCTATCGCCTGCGCAGTGTCATCAGTTCAGACCCTGAATTCCTCTCCAGCCGCCATCTGACATCAATCGCGCGCTGGGACGAGGGCGATATCTATCGCCGCAGCGACGAGCTGGACCTGCGCCGCGCCCTGCTGGCAACGGGCCTGCTGGGCTCCGTCGAACTGACGCCGGTCGTGGTGGAGGAACCCGCGGATGGGCAGCCCGGAATCGTCGATATCGAGGCCGAACTTTCACAAGCGCCGCTGCGCACCCTTGCCGGAAACATCGGTTTCGGGACGGAGGAAGGCATCCGTCTGCAGGGAAGCTGGGAGCATCGCAATTTCTTCCCGCCAGAAGGGATGCTGCGGGTTCGCGGCATCTTGGGTACGCAGGAGCAGTTGGCTGGCGTTACCGTTCGCAAGAACAACTTTTACGGCCGTGATCGTATTTTGACGGTGGATGCCTTCGCTTCCACCATTGATTACGATGCCTATGATGCGCGCACCGCGTCGCTGATCGGCACATACGAGCGGGTGAGTACCCTGTTATTCCAGAAGGCCTTCAGCTGGTCCGTCGGGCTGGAGCTCGTGGCGACGCAGGAAAGCGAGCGCGATGCAGACGGCCAGGCGCTGGATCGCGAAAACTATTTCATCGCCGCGCTTCCGCTTTATGCGCAACTCGACAGTTCGGACAATCTGCTCGACCCGACCGAGGGCTGGCGCCTTTCAGG
>JBASBA010000396.1:0-13184 GCA_049650885.1 Alteraurantiacibacter sp.
TTCAAGGGCAAGCTGCCGATGGACGACGGCGGCTATCTGCTGGTGGAGGCTGGCACACCCAAGACCGAAATTCCCGGCGTGTTTGCCTGCGGCGACGTGATGGATCACACCTATCGTCAGGCGGTGACGGCGGCGGGAACGGGCTGCATGGCGGCGCTGGATGCCGAACGCTTCCTTGCCACACTGGAATTTGCCGCCAGGGAAGCCGAAGCGGCGGAGTAGGCGCACCTTGAACAAGCTCTATCTTGATGATCTCCATATCGGCCAGATATTCGAGAGCGGAGACTATGTTCTGGAGGCGGAGCAGATTATCAGCTTTGCAAAGGAATACGATCCACAGCCGTTCCACGTCGATCCGGATGAAGCAGAGGACAGCTTTTTCGGCGGGCTTGCTGCAAGCGGCTGGCACACGGCGGCAATAACCATGCGGCTTGTCGTCGAATCCGTGCCACTTGCCAATGGCGTGATCGGTGGTGGGGGCCAGGTGCAGTGGCCCACCCCCACGCGCGCCGGAGACGTGCTTCGGGTCAGAACCCGCATAGAAGAAATTGTTCCGTCACGCTCCCGTCCCGGCAGGGCTGCCGTTAATGCGCATTGCCTGACACTTAACCAGGGCGACGAAATCCGGCAGGAGTTCCGGCCTCGCCTGATCGCCTGGAAGCGGGACGCTATCGTTAAATAGGGCCTAGAAGCGCGTAAAGTCGGGTTCGCGCTTTTCCATGAAAGCGGTGAAGGCCTCTCGCGCCTCGTCGCTTTGCAGACGCTGTGCGAAAATCTCGATCTCGGCTTCCATCTTGGCAGCGACGAGGCCGGGATCGCGCATCAGCGCCTTGGTCGCCTGTATCGCGCCGGGGGGAAGGGCGGCAATGCGGTTCGCGACTGCGGCTACACTGGCATCCAGATCGGTATTGGACACAACGCTGTTCGCCAAACCTGCGGCCTGCGCATCTTGTGCACTCATCCGTTCTCCCATCGCCAGCATGGCGAAGGCGCGCTGGTGGCCGATTGTGGCAGGCAGCAACAGGCTGGACGCAGCTTCCGGCACCAGCCCTAGCCCGGCGAAAGGTGTGCTCAGCTTCGCATCCTGCGCCAGAACCACGTAATCGCTATGCAGCAGCATGGTGGTGCCGATACCCACGGCATGGCCCTGCACGCCGGCGACAAGCGGCTTTGCAAAAGTACCCAGCAGCCGGATGTAGCGGAAGACATTGGCCTCGCCCACGCGGCCGGATGACTGAAGAAAGTCACCGATGTCGTTGCCAGCGCAAAACAGATCGCCTGCACCCCGAATAACCACCACCCGCGTGGCAGCGTCGCTTTCGGCGCGTTCCATCGCATCCGCCATGGCGCCGTACATGGCATCGGTCAGGGCGTTCTTCTTGTCGGGGCGGTTCATCAGCAATGTCAGCACACCGCCATCTTGCGTGATATCAACAGTGCCGCTCATGCCCATCTCCTATTCGTGATCATGCCGCCCGAAATCAGGTCGTGCATCGTCCTGCCCCTGTTCCACGATCCGCCGCCTGATTGCACGGGTCTTCGAGAACTGGTCGAACATCATTTCGCCGTCACCCGCCCTGATAGCCTCGCGCATCAGGGCCAGATCGCCAAGGAAACGATCCAGCATGTCGAGCACAGCGTCGCGATTGTTGAGAAAAACGTCGCGCCACATAACGGGATCGCTGGCGGCGATACGGGTAAAATCGCGGAAACCACCGGCAGAATACTTGATAACTTCTCCGCGTGTCACCTCTTCAAGGTCGCTGGCGGTGCCAACGATTGTGTAGGCGATCAGGTGTGGGATGTGGCTGGTAACCGCCAGCACCAGATCATGATGCTCGGCCTCCATGATCTCAACCGTCGATCCCAGCCCCTGCCAGAACGCCTTCAGCGCCGCGATCTTGTCATCGGGCGCGTTTTCAGGCGGCGTGATGATGCACCAGCGCTGATGGAACAGGCTGGAAAAACCGGCGTCCGGCCCGGATTCTTCCGTGCCTGCAACGGGGTGCGCGGGAATGATCGTGTGATCGGGCAGCACCTTTGCCAGGTTTTGCGAGACACTCAGTTTTGAAGACCCGACATCGCTGACAACGGCATCGGACGAAAGGCCCGGTGCCAGCGCCAAGGCTGCCGCTACCATCGCGCCCACCGGCACACACAGGATAACAAGATCGGCATCGCGCACAGCATCTGCCGGATCGTCAGCCACAGCCGCGCACAGCCCGCGCGCCCGCGCGCGTTCGCGGACCGTGGGATCGGCGTCATAGCCGGTGGTCTTCACATCGGGCAGGTGCTTTTCCACCGCCAGGCCGATGGAGCCACCCAGCAGGCCAAGACCGATGATCGCAACGCTCTGGAAATTCATTGCGCCGCCTCGCACATCAGGCGCAGTTTCTTGGCGATTTCTGCCATCTGTTCATCGGTGCCGATGGTGATGCGCAACGCATGGGGCAGGCCCTGTGACGGCAAGTGCCGGACGGCATAACCGGCCTCTGCAATGCCGGAGAGCGCGCGGTCGGCAGTCAGAGCGCCCTCGAACAGGACGAGAAGGAAGTTTGCCTCGCTGGGTACGGCGCGCAGGCCATGATTGCCCAACGCGCCAATTGCCTCGGCAAAACGGGCGCGGGCGGCGGCGTTGTGCGCGCGGCTACTGTCTACGAAAGCCTGATCTGCCAAAGCCGCGATGGCCGTGCGCTGCCCGCTGGTGGTGACGTTGAAAGGGCCGCGCAGCCGGTTCAGCGCGTCAACCAGATGCGGCGCTCCCGTTGCCCAGCCAATGCGTTCACCCGCAAGGCCATAAGCCTTAGAGAAAGTGCGTGTGACCAACACATTGCCGTGCCTGGCCGCAAGATCCAGCCCACCGTCATCATCGGCAGCATCAACATATTCGGCATAGGCCTGATCCACCACCAGCAGCACGTCAGGGTTCAGCGCGGCGTGCAGGCGGGCAACTTCGCTGCGTGGCAGATAGGTGCCGGTGGGGTTGTTGGGATTGTCCAGCAGAACCACCCTGGTGCGCTGTGTAATGCTGGCCAGCAGCGCATCTACCGATGCCGCGTAATCATCCGCTTCGGCCAGCACATGGTCGGCGCCCACTTTCTGCGCCAGCAGAGGGTAAAGGGAAAAGGCGTAGCGCGAGAACAGGATCTCGTCGCCAATTCCGGCAAAGGCCTGAACCGCGCAGTTCAGCAATTCGCCCGAGCCTGTACCACACACGATGCGGGCGGGATCAATGCCGTGCAACCGGCCAATTGCATGGCGAAGCTGCGTGGCATCGGGATCGGGATAATCCGCGGGCGATGCCACCGCGGTCAACGCTTCCATCGCCGCGGGGGAGCAGCCAAGCGGGTTCTCATTCGCCGAGAGCTTTATCAGCGGTTTGCCATCATCGCTCGCGCTCTTGCCCGGAACATAGGCGTGGATGCCCTCGATATAGGGCTTCATCTGCGGGCGGGTGTTGGCAGGCATCGTTGAAGGTCTCTTCAGTTTCGAAAGCGCGCATAGCCGCCCTTCGCGGCGATTGACAGCCCGCGATTGACACACCGGCATGGCTCGCCCAAGTCCGCAACCCAAGATCATGGTAACGACAACTGCAATAGACTTCAGCACCCTGACGCTGGATGCACCGCTGCCGCTGGACAGCGGGCGGGCGCTTGCCGGCGTGGAAATCGCATATGAAACCTATGGCGATCTGGCGGCTGACAAATCCAACGCCGTGCTGATCTTCCACGCGCTGACCGGCGATCAATTTGTCGCAGGCACCAATCCAGTAACCGAAAAGCCCGGCTGGTGGGAGCGTATGGTAGGCCCTGGTAAACCGATCGATACCAATCGTTTCCAAGTCATTTGCGCCAATGTAATCGGCAGTTGCCTGGGTTCCACCGGCCCTGCCAGCAACGGGCCGGACGGGCAGGCCTATGCGATGGAATTTCCCGTTATCACCATCCGCGATATGGTGCGCGCGCAGATGGCCATGCTGGATGCGCTGGGAATTTTACGGCTGCATGCCGTGGTGGGCGGATCGATGGGCGGAATGCAGGCACTGTCCTGCGCCGCCAATTTTCCGGAGCGTACGGACCGGGTGCTGGCCATTGCCACTACCGCGCGCCATTCCGCACAGAACATCGCCTTTCACGAGATGGGTCGACAGGCCATCATGGCCGATCCCAATTGGCAAAAGGGCAATTATTACGCTGGCGAAGCGCCTGCAAAGGGGCTGGCCGTGGCGCGCATGGCGGCGCACATCACCTATCTTTCCGAAGAGGGGCTGACAGAGAAGTTCGGCAGGCGTCTGCAGGATCGCGAGGCCAAGAGCTTTGGCTTCGACGCCGATTTCCAGGTGGAAAGCTATTTGCGTTACCAGGGCCTGAGTTTCACCGATCGCTTCGATGCGAACAGCTATCTCTACATCACCCGCGCGATGGATTATTTCGATCTGGCGGAGGAGCACGGCGGGCATCTGGCCAACGCCTTCAAACGCGCAAAAGACACACGGTTCTGCCTTGTCAGTTTCGACACGGACTGGCTCTATACCACCTCCGACATGCGCGAAGTGGTGCACGCGCTGAACGCGGTAGCCGCGCCGGTCAGCTTCGTGGAACTCAGTGCGCCATATGGCCATGACAGTTTCCTGCTGGATGTGCCCGCGCTGGACCAGGTGGTAGAAGGGTTTCTGGGTTAGTGAGCCAGCCAGCATCCTTTGGCCTGCGCCCTGATCTCGCCAAGATCGCCTATATGGTGCCCGCAGGTTCGCGCGCGCTTGATGTCGGCTGCGGGGAGGGTGATCTGATGCATGTCCTCCAGACGCAGAAGAACTGCGATGCCCGCGGGATGGAAATTGATGGAGAGCAGGTGGCAAAGGCCGTTTCGCGTGGCCTTTCAGTGGTGCAGGGCGATGCCAATCGCGATCTTGCCGATTACCCCGACGGTGCTTTCGATGTCGCCATTCTCAGCCAGACCCTGCAGACGGCGCAGCGGCCGGACTGGCTGCTGGAACAGCTTCTACGCGTGGGTCGCGAAGCTTTCGTCAGTTTTCCCAATTTCGCCTATTGGCGCATGCGCCTGTCGCTGCTGCGAAATGGCCGTATGCCCATTTCACGCCACCTGCCGGGCAGTTGGTACGAGACGGCCAACATCCATCACCTGACGATCACCGACTTCCGCGAATTCCTGATGCAGCGCGGCGTCAATATCAGCGGTAGCTGGTTCTTCGCCAATGGACGCGAAATTGGCGGCAGGAATGCAAACTGGCGGGCAGAGCACGCGGTTTTCCAGCTAGGCCGCTAGGCCGCAGCGCGCTCGCGATAGGATCCGGGTTCGCGCTGCTCAGGCTGCTCGCCATAGACGCACACACAATTGCGACCGGCATTTTTGGCCAAGTAAAGCGCCTCGTCTGCGGCGCGCATTGCTTCAACCAGCGGCACCAGGGGCCCGCACACGGCGATGCCGAAGCTGGCGGTAATCTGCTGGTCATCGGCAAGTTCCACAAGGCGCAAGGTCATCATTTCCCTGCGCAATTGTTCTGCGTGCCGCCGCGCATCCGCGGCATCCGCGTCCGGTAGCCAGATGGCAAATTCCTCACCACCGATGCGCGCGGGGCGACCGCGTGAATACAGCAGGCTGGCGACAGCGCAGATCACTGCATCACCGGCCGCATGTCCATAGCGATCATTGATGCGCTTGAACTTGTCGATATCGCAAACCACCAGCGCTCCGCTGCCGCGTGCTGGCTGGCTGGCCATGCTTTCAAATGCGCGGCGGTTGGGAAGGTTCGTGAGAAAATCCAGTTCTGCCCGCATCCGATAAAGCTGGAGGGAACTGGCCACCACCCGTGCAACCATCAGGAACACGACGGCGGGCACCAGGATTGAAAACGAGACGATGAGAATGTCCTGCAGGCCTTGCCGCGATATCGCGCTGAAGGGCACTTCCATCCCTACAAGCACTGGAAAGACGGGGATCCGCGCAATGTAGATCGCTGACACAATGGCCAGCGTCAAAAGCAGGCCAATGTCGATCGGATCCCTGCGGCTGCCCGCTTTGCGCACAACGCGCGCAGCCCTTAGCATTGCCACGGCACCTGTAATTTGTGCGGGGAGAAATTGCAGCACTGGAGGCAGGGAGAAGGAGAGCAATACAAGCGAACAGAGGATCGCGGCAAAGCAGCCCAGAAAAAAGGGCAGTCTGGAGCGTCTGAACCCGTAGGCCTGACGGATCGATTCACCGACGCACACATAGGAAAGGGGAACTGTCGCTGCCGTCAGCCAGAGATCAAGGAGGGTTATATATCCGTCCTTCAGAGCCACGGTCTCTATCATTCCGATAGCCAGCGCAACACCCATCCAGATGAGCGCCGCGTGACTTTGCAGAGCCACGCAGATCAAAGCGCAAAATACGCACAGACCGAACGCCATAGCGGTCATCAAGAGGATGGCGCTGATAGTCACGGAAAGGGGTGGGGAAATCGATTCATCGCGCCCCAAGGTAAGGGCGAGGAGTAAATACTCTCCTTATATTTCCGGGATGGAATGCAATACTATGGTTAATTCCTCGCGGCTAGAAAGTCGCGGCACCCGTCCCCGCAAGGGCGGAGATCAAGATGGCCGGCAACATACCCAGCAGGCTGGCCCCAAGGAACGCTCTTGCGCTGATAGGCGTGGCGGCGCATCCGGCGGTTACGATGACGTTGGGGATGCCGCCAATCCTTGCCCCTACCACGTAGATTGGTCCGCGGCGGCCCAGATGATCCTGAATACGCTCCATCCGATCACCGAAACGGCGACAAATCCGCTCTTTCAGCCAGCGGCGCGAGGCGAGGAACAGCAGGTGGCTGCCAATGGTGACGCCAAGCACCACGACCAGGATACCGGCAAACCCGAAGAACAGCCCGCTGAGGAAGGACATGGTGTTCACTGCACCGGGAATGGACATTGCCACCAGCGATGCTGTTACTGCCGCCAGCAGTGCCGGAAGGGCAAACGGCCCGAACGGCATGGTAGCCAGACTGTCCAGCATGGTCATCGGAAGGATAGAAGAAAGCATAGCGTCCACTTTAGACTGACGCAGCGTTCGGGAACCGGTTCCCATTGCGGTGTAACGAGGTGTTGCAGCGTTGCAGCGTTGCAACAGCGATCAGTGACTTGTCGCACCGTCATGAACGCGCAGTATGCTGTCGTTACGTGCGAGACACCACAGGCTGAGGCCTGCCGAGCGCGCGCGATCCACCGCCATGCTGGTGGGCAGGGATATGGTGACAAGCCGCGTTGCACCGGCCCGCACGGCTTTCTCGACAATTTCGTACGAACAACGGGCGCTGGACAGGATGAAGCCTTCGCCCGCGTTCGTTCCGGCATTGGCGAGGGCGCCCACCAGCTTGTCCATCGCGTTATGTCGGCCAACATCTTCCCGCGCGAGCACGATGGTGCCGTCCGTTCTGCAGAAGGCAGCGGCATGGGCAGCGCCCGTCTCTTTCGTCAAAGGCTGGTGACCGCGTAACGCAGACAGAGCAGTGAAGATGACTTGGGGATCAAGCGCGTCATGCCGGGCGACTGGCGGCAGCGGCGTGCCGACTGCTTCAAGGTTCTCAATACCGCAAAGGCCGCAACTGGATTCCGCTACCCGCGTACGAACACGCTCGGTAAGCTTCTCGATGCCAAGCCCGGCCAGTTGTGCGCGGGCAATCCAACCGTGTTCGACCTGCGCAATCGCCAGGTCGGTTATGTCGGCGGGAGTCCTTGCCAGCCCTTCCGTTAGCGCAAAGCCCCGCGCGAAATCCTCAAGGTCTGACGGGGTGGCCATCATCACCGCATAAGACAGGCCATTGTATTCCAGCGCTACAGGGACTTCCGGTACCCACTCCCGCGCAAGCGGGCGGATGGTGCCGTCTTTTCCGAACTGGACCGACTTATCCGGCATCCGAATTGTACAGCCCGCCAGCTTTGGAGAAGTCCGTAGCACGGGTCTGCGGGCCGGGGTGAACGCCCCTCGCCAATTGCTCGATAGCTTCGGCGGCTATCGGGTCCAGCCCGCTACGCTCGCCCGAAATAATGCAGCTTTTCATCCGGGGATCCCAAAAGCTTTCGATATGGTCCGTGGTCGCCAGCACTGCCTTGTCATGCCCGATGGCCACGAAATTCTTGGCGATCTGGTTGGCAAAGCGCGTCAGCGTTTCAAGCTGGTTGCTGCTCATTCGGCTGGCTCCATCGAATTTTCACCAGCGATGCGACGGCTGCGCTCGGACAATTCCTGGTAATCTTCCTGCCAGTCGGTCGGCCCGTTGCTGGGCATCACCTGCACGGCGGTTACCTTGTATTCCGGGCAGTTGGTGGCCCAGTCGGAGAAGTCGGTGGTGACGACGTTGGCCTGCGTCGCAGGATGGTGGAAGGTCGTGTAGACCACGCCCGGTGCCACGCGATCGGTGACTTTCACACGCAATGTCGTCTCGCCGGTGCGGCTGGCCAGCTTCGTCCAGTCGCCATCCTTCAGGCCGCGGTTCTCAGCGTCCGCCGGATGCATTTCCAGCAGATCCTCCTCGTGCCAGACGGTGTTTGCCGTGCGACGCGTCTGCGCGCCCACGTTATACTGGCTGAGGATGCGTCCGGTTGTCAGCAACAGCGGGAAGCGTGGGCCGGTCTTCTCATCCGTGGGAACGTAATCCGTCACCACGAACAGGCCCTTGCCGCGCACGAAGCCTTCCATGTGCATAACCGGCGATCCGTCCGGATACTTCTCGTTTACGGGCCATTGCACGGAACCGCGCTCTTGCAGCATGTCCCAGCTTACGCCGGCAAAGCTGCCGGTAAGGCGGGCGATCTCGTCGAGAATTTCGCTGGGATGCTCATAGTTCCACTCTGCGCCCAGCGCGTTGGCGAGAAGCTGCGTAACCTCCCAGTCCTCGTAACCATTGGCCGGTTCCATAACCTTGCGAACCGGCTGGATACGGCGTTCGGCATTGGTGAAGGTGCCGTTCTTCTCAAGGAAGGTGGAGCCGGGAAGGAAGACGTGAGCGTAGTTCGCGGTCTCGTTCAGGAAGAGATCGTGCACGATGACGCAATCCATCGCGGAAAGGCCGGCGGCCACATGTTTGGTATTGGGATCGGACTGCAGGATATCCTCACCCTGGATGTAAATCGCCTTGAAAGTGCCATCCACGGCGGCATCCAGCATGTTGTTGATACGCAGGCCGGGATTGGGATCGAGGCTGACGTTCCAGTCCTTCTCGAACATCGCGCGCGTCTCTCCATCGGAAAGGTGGCGATAGCCGGGGAGTTCGTGCGGGAAGCTGCCCATGTCGCAGGCGCCCTGCACGTTATTCTGCCCACGCAGCGGATTCACGCCCACGCCTGGCTTGCCGATATTGCCGGTGCACATGGCAAGGTTGGCGATTGCCATCACGGTGGAGGAACCTTGCGAATGCTCGGTAACGCCAAGGCCGTAATAGATCGCCGCATTGCCGCCGGTTGCGTAAAGGCGCGCAGCCTGTCGCAGATCGTCGGCCGGAACGCGGGTTACAGGCTCAAGCGTTTCGGGGCTGTGGCGCTCGTCAGAAACGAAGCGCGCCCATTCATCGAACGCGTCGACTTCGCAACGCTCTTCGATGAAGGCTTTGTTCTGAAGGCCCTCGGTAATGATCACATGCGCCATCGCGGTAAGCACGGCCACATTGGTGCCGGGCTGCAAAGGCAGGTGATGTGCCGCCTCCACATGCGGGGTTCGCACAAGATCAATACGGCGCGGATCGATCACGATCAGCTTGGCACCTTCGCGCAGGCGCTTTTTCAGGCGGCTGGCGAAGACGGGATGGCCGTCGGTGGGATTGGCACCGATCACCAGGGCAACATCGGTGTGCTGTACACTGTCAAAATCCTGCGTGCCGGCGCTGGTGCCGAACGTGGTCTTCAGGCCATAGCCGGTGGGCGAATGGCAGACACGGGCGCAGGTATCTACGTTGTTGGCGCCGAAAACGCTGCGAATCAGCTTTTGGACAAGGAAGGTTTCTTCGTTGGTGCAACGGCTGGAAGTAATGCCACCCAGCGCGCCAGCGCCGTGCTTGTCCTTGATACCCTTGATCTTGGTGCTGGCGAAATCCAGCGCCTCTTCCAAGGTTACTTCGCGCCATGGCTGGTCGATGCTGTCGCGCACCATGGGCGAGGTTATGCGATCCTGGTGATTGGCGTAGCCATAGGCGAAGCGGCCCTTCACGCAGCTATGGCCGCGGTTGGCCTTGCCATCCTTGTAAGGGACCATGCGCACCAGCTGTTCCCCACGCATTTCCGCGCGGAAGGTGCAGCCCACGCCGCAATAGGCGCAGGTGGTGACGACGCTGCGTTCGGGCAGGCCGATTTCCTTGACTGATTTTTCCTGCAAGGTGGCAGTCGGGCAAGCCTGCACGCAGGCACCGCAACTGACACATTCGCTGGAGAGGAAATTGTCTTCCTCCTGCCCGGCGGAAACCATGCTGGCAAAGCCGCGCCCGTCGATGGTGAGTGCGAAAGTGCCCTGCACCTCGTTACAGGCGCGCACGCAGCGTGAGCAGACGATGCACTTGCTGGCATCAAAGGAGAAATAGGGGTTCGACGTGTCGGTCGGCAGTTGGAGGTGGTTCTCCCCCTTATAGCCGTAACGCACATCGCGCAGGCCCACGGCAGCCGCTTCGTCCTGCAACTCGCAATCGCCATTGGCAGAGCAGGTGAGGCAATCCAGCGGGTGATCGGAGATATACAGCTCCATCACGCCCTTGCGCAGCTTTTCCAGCCGCGGGGTCTGCGTCTTCACCACCATGCCTTCGCTCACCGGCGTGGTGCAGCTGGCGGGCGTGCCACGCGCGCCTTCGATCTCCACCAGGCACAGGCGGCATGAACCAAAGGATTTCACATTGTCTGTTGCGCACAGTTTGGGAATGTGGCCACCGGTTTCAGTCGCGGCGCGCATTACGCTGGTGCCTGCTGCCACGGTGGTCTTGCGGCCATCGATCGTCAGCGTGACCTGTTCCTTCGACTTTACAGCCGGAGTGCCGAAATCTTTCGGGGCTTCATATCCCATTATTATCGCTCCATCGCCGCAAGATCTGCGGGTGTGTTGATGTTTGCTGGCGCATCACTGCTTTTCACGGCCCGCGCATTGGCGGCCTTTGCAAAAGCGAGCATCGAATGGCGTCCTTCACTCTGGAGGATGGCCGAGACGACGGATGCGTTATTGCTGTTCCAATGCCCTATAACGGGCTGTGTTTCAAGATAGGCTGGTGCCGGCGAAAGATCCGACAACAGGTTCTGGGGCAGGGCGACAGAATCGACCCCGCATGTCAGAACGCTGGGATACCCTTCGGCCTCCGCAAATCGCAGTGCGCCGGCAATTCCTCCCAGTGGACCCATGTCCGGGCGCGGCCAGTCAGGAATTGTCTGCGCAGGGGCTTGTTCGCGGCCCACAACGATCACGGCGTCACAGAACCCGGAAAGGGCTTCCACCGCGCGCGTGATCAAGGTGCGACCGTCCAGTTCGGCCAGCGCCTTGTCGGTGCCGAAACGAGAGGACTTGCCGCCTGCGAGGACCGCGCCAAGGATCATGCCCGCATCCTCATCCCGCGTTTTCCGGCAGGGCCTGCTCGACCAGCTCGGGATTGCGGGTGAAATCTTCCGGCCACTGGCGCAGCGCGCTCATCACCGGATAGGGCGTAAAACCGCCCAATGCGCAAAGGGAGCCGAATTTCATCGTTTCGCAAAGATCGGTCAACAGGCCGATTTCATCCCCTGCATCGCGGCCCTTGTCCTTGGGCGCGTTGTGCATTTGCGGGGCCAGTTCGATCCGGTCACGCTTGCGCCCACCATCGCGAATCCGATCGAGGATTTCCACGCCGCGAACCGCGCCGATGCGGCAGGGCGTGCACTTGCCGCAGCTTTCGACGGAGCAGAACTCCATCGCGAAACGCGCCATGTCCAGCATGTCTGCCGAATCGTCGAAAACGGTGATGCCGCCGTGGCCGATCAGGGCCTCGGATGCGGTAAATTCCTCGTAGTCGAACTTGATGTCGAACTGGTCAGGATGGATATATGCGCCCAGTGGCCCGCCAACCTGCACCGCCTTGACCGGGCGACCCGACGCAGTGCCGCCGCCGATCTGGTTCACCAGATCATCCAGCGTCACGCCAAAGCCGACTTCGTAAAGCCCGCCGTGCTTGATGTTGCCAGCCAGCTGGATCGGCATGGTTCCGCGTGAACGGCCAAAGCCAGCGTTCTTGTATTCGTCCGCTCCGCCTTCGCCAAGGATATGCGGTACAGCCTGCAGACTGAGCACGTTGTTCACTACGGTGGGGCGGCCACGGAAGCCCTCTAGCGCGGGCAGTGGCGGCTTTGCGCGCACTTCTCCGCGCTTGCCCTCAAGGCTGTTGAGCAGGGATGTCTCCTCGCCGCATACATAGGCGCCCGCACCAACGCGCACTTCGCATTTGAAAGGTGCAATGATGTCGGCGCACAGCTCCAGCGCGGTGGTCAGCTTGCGGATGGCGTCGGGATATTCGCTACGCAGGTAAATATAACCCTGGTTCGCGCCCACGGCCTCCCCGGCGATGGCCATACCCTCGATCAGCGCGAAAGGATCACCTTCCATCGCCATGCGATCGGCAAAGGTGCCGCTGTCGCCTTCGTCAGCGTTGCATACGATGTATTTTTGCGGGCCTTCGGCCTTCATCACCGTGTCCCACTTGATACCGGTGGGAAAGCCAGCACCGCCCCGGCCGCGAAGGCCCGACAGCTTGACCTGTTCGACGATGGCTTCGGGGCCGATCTGGCGTGCGCGCTTCAGGCCAGCCCAGCCGCCGGTCGCCTCGTAATCGTCAAGGCTGAGAGGGCGGGTCTTGCCAGCGCGTTTGAACGTGATGCGCGTTTGCGTGGCGATGAAGGGATGATCCTCGATCACGCCGATGGATTTGTCGCTCGAACCGTCGAGAATGGCGTCGACATCGTCCAGCGTAGCAGGGCCGAATCCCCTGAACCCATCTGGGCCGTCGATTTCCACCAGCGGTTCCAGCCAGTGCATGCCCCAGCTGGAGGTGCGATGCACCTCGCAGCCCTTCTTCTCGAAAGCGGCGGCCAGCTTGTCTGCGCCGCCTGCGCGGGCAAGGGCGTCGTCGGAAATGCGAACCAGCGTCATGCGTTTTCTACCAGACTGGTGATCGCCTGCTCGTCCAGGCG
>JBASBA010000397.1:0-3022 GCA_049650885.1 Alteraurantiacibacter sp.
GAGCAGAAGTGCGGGGATGACGAACCCGGCACCCACTATCGGCCAGGTGGAGGGACGGTTCCTGGCGTGAAGTTGCAGCAGGAGCAGCCCGGTAACCGAGAAGATGACGCAGGCTGCCGCAAAGATATCGATGAACCACGACCATGCCGTGCCGCTGTCCCTGCCCTTGTGAAGGTCATTGAGATAGGCGATCCACCCGCGGTCGGTGTTCTCGTAGAGAACCTCCCCACGGGTCCGGTCGATCGCTACCCAGCCATCACCGCCGGGGCGGGGGAGGGGGATGTAGAGTTCGCTCTCGCTCCATTCGGGCGCGCGCCCGGCCAGACTGACATCGAGTTCTTCCTCCACCCAATCCGCCAATGCATCCGGCACTGGTGTGGCCGCATCGGCGCCTCCTGGCACACGCTCCAGCACGCCGATCAGGCTATCGGGGAGCACGAGTTCCTCGGTTACGATAACAGGTTCTGCCTCGATCCCGCCAGCGTGGTTAAGGGTGATCCCGGTCACGGCGAACAGGATCATCCCGATGAGGCAGATCGCACTGCTCATCCAGTGCCAGGTGTGAAACTGCCGCACCCAGAAAGCCGGAATGCGGCGCTTTCCGGTCTTTCCCCGAGACGTTGGTGCACCAGCGGGCGCACATTCGAATGGTGATCGAGTATTCATGAGGTAACGCCGAGTCCAATCCTGCAACTGCACCTGTAGTTGCAAATGCCGATCAATAGCAACATCATCTACGCCTTTATCAGAATCGCGCGTTCAGACTGACCCAATAACTGCGGGCCTTGTCCTTGTTGTTGTAATCATCAATGAAGACCGGATCGAAGGTGCCATCACCATTGTCGGTGAAGCTCGTCTGATAGCTGGTAAAATCGGTATCGAGCAGGTTGTTGACCCGACCCGCCAGGGTGATGTGCTCGTTTACTTCGAACTGCGCGCCCAGATTTAGCACCGTATAGCCCTTGTAGAAAAGCCGATCCCCGGTCACCGCATCCACCCCGCGATAGCGCCTTGAGCGGTGTTCCGCATTGAGCTGCGCACTGACCCTGTCGGTTGCGGACCAGTCCAGCGTGGCGTTGGCCATGCCCCTTGCGGTGTTGGTGAGCGGGAGGCCTTCGGCAGAGCCGCTCAATTGTTCGCTGTCGGTGTAGGTATAATTCGCGCGAAGGTTGAAATCTCGAAGGAAGCGGATCCGGCCAGCAACTTCGATGCCTTCCACCTTCGCCTCGTCGATATTCACCGGCTGGTTCAAGATGCCAACGCCAAGAACGGCAAAATAGTCACCCAGGTTTGCGCAAGGACGCTCGCCCCCCGTCAGTTCGCAAGGCTGAACGCTTTCGCTGGCGATCTTGTCGTCGAAGCTGGTGTGGAAGTAGGTGACGTTGATGCCGGTGCCGGGCAGCGGATCCCAGTATATCGCGGCCTCTGTGTTGACGCTTGTTTCCGGGGTGAGAAACGGATTGCCGACAAAAGGAAAGGTGCCCTGTCCGCCAAAACCACGAATGCCGTCATACAGGTCGGTGGTCTTGGGCGTCTTGTAACCGGTGCTGATCCCGCCTTTGACGATGATGGTATCGGTAACATTGAAGACGCCATAGACGCGCGGCGAAACCTGTCCGCCGAAGACGTCATGCTCGTCGTAGCGAACGCCTGCGGTGAGGGTGAAGAAATCCACGGGCGACCAGTTATCTTCGGCGAAAACGGACCATTGCCGCTGCTTCTGCACGGCGGAAACGCCTTCGGAACTCTCTTCGAGGCCGAAGACCGCATCGAACAGTTCACCATCGATATACTGGCCACCCACCACCAGTTCGTGATCGCCGGCAAGACCTGAGAAGGGCATCACCGCGCGCGCGTCGAGGGTGTATTGAGAACTCCTGAGATCGCGGTCGGGGCGGGGCAGGAAGAGGTCTGCCGCTATATCCCTGCGCTCATCTTCGTTCAGCCCGGCATAGTCGCCGGTGCCATCATAAATCTCCTGCAGCAACAGCCGCTCGGCAACGGAAAATGGACGCGTGCGTCCACGGTTGACCGTATCGACATGCGCCAGTGAGATGAAGCTGGTGCCGAAGGACCATTCCCCGTTGTGCGTGATCGACCAATTGGTCCGGTCGTAGTGCTGTTCGTCCTTGTAACCCACCCGTGGTGCCACGATCCCACCGCGCGTCTGCCAGATGGTGTCGATGCTATCGAGCGTTCCAAGAGGGAAGCTGACCTCGCCGGTCTGAGGATCGGTAACTGGCGTGTTGTCGTAGATTTGACGCGAGATATCGTAATCGAAGACGATGGAGTGACCGCCTGACGGCATCCAGCTGAGGCTGCCGCCCGCGCTGTAGTTCGTATTGTCCACTGTGCGCCCACCGCTGCCGAAGCCGAGCGCGCGCACCTGTTCTTCGCCCGAGGGATCGACCACCGGAACGAATTCGGGGTTGGAGGCCATGCGTTCGTAGATCGAACCGCGTAGCGCGAGCCCCAAGCTGTCTCCATAAATCGGACCGGTGACGGCTGCATCGAAGGTTATGTCGTCACCGAACCGCTCATCCTCCTGGAAGCTACGGCCAACCGTGGCGGAACCCGTCCAGGTGCGGCTGACAGGACGTGTGATGATATTGATCACACCTCCCATCGCATCGGCGCCGTAAAGTGTCGATGCGGGGCCACGGATGACCTCGATCCGCTCTACCGTATCGAGTGGTGGAATGTGATTGAAGGCATTGCCGCCGAAGTTATTCGGGTAGATATCGCCGTGGTTGTTCTGACGTTTTCCGTCGATCAGCAACAAGGTGTAGTCCGCACCCATTCCGCGAATGCTGATCGTGCGCTGGCCGGTTTTATCCGACGTTTCTCCAACATCGACACCTTCCAGATCGCGCACCGCATCGATCAGTGTCATGTATGGACGTTCTGCCAGCACCTCTGCCGAAATTACGCTGATGCTGGCGGGAGCCTCGGCGGGTTTCTGCGCAAAGCCAGCGGCAGTGACAACAATATCGTTCTCAGAGTGCTGCTTTGCGATTTCACC
>JBASBA010000398.1:0-9477 GCA_049650885.1 Alteraurantiacibacter sp.
GATCGTAAGCTGGGCGGCGGGCAATGGCGATCGCAGCGAAAACGGCGATTACCTGTATGGCCGCAAGAAAATGCGCGAGATTGATCGCGAGCTATCCTATCTCGCCAAGGTCATGAAGCACGCCAAGGTCGTCGACCCGCGCCAGCAGCCAGACAAGAGCCGCGTGTTCTTCGGGGCCACCGTCACCATCGCGCCAATTGATTGTGGTTCGGATGATGCGCAACGCACGGTCACCATCGTGGGCGACAAGGAGCAGGACGCCAGCGACAATCGCATCGGCTGGTCCAGTCCCATCGCGCGCGCCTTGCGTGGAGCGGAGGTGGGCGATTTGCGAACGGTGCGCCTTCCCGTTGGCGCAAAGGAATGGGAGGTCGTGGCGATCAGCTATCCGGCCGATCGCGCCTATTGAGGCGAACCGCTCAGGCGGCGCGCGCCAGCGGCCCGCTTTCCGGCCACACCGGCAGAATGTCAATCGCGGGACGCGCCAGCAGAAAGCCTTGCATCAGGTAAACCCCGATATCGCAAAGCGCATCCATTTCGCCTTGCGTCTCTATCCCCTCAGCCACCACCGACCGGCCCATGTCTTCCAGCAGGCGAACCATCGCATAAACGATCTGGCGGCGCGGCTCTGACTGGTCTATCCCGCGGATCAGCGCCATATCCAGCTTCACATAATCGGTCTGCATGTCGGCCAGCAGGTTGAGGCCGGAATAGCCAGCGCCAAAATCATCCAGCGCGGTTGCGAAACCCAGTTTGTTGTAAGCCTTCAGGATATCGCGCACATGGTCGGTGTCCAGCCGCTCGTTCTCGGTGAACTCAAAGATTAGCCGGTCCACCGGCATTCCCACCTCTCTGGCAGTTTGCAGCGTCAGGCGGATACAAGCCATCGGCTCATACACAGCGTTCGGCATGAAATTGATGGACAGGCGTGCATCGGTGTTCAGTAATCCCGCAGCAACGGCATTCTCGATTGCGGCAACGCGACACGCCTGGTCGAAGCTGTACAGTGTCTGCGCGGTGACGCGGGCGAGGATTTCCTCCGCACCCTCACCGTTAATTCCGCGCACCAATGCCTCGTAGGCAAAAACACTCCCATTTCGAACATTGAAGATCGGCTGGAATGCTGTTCGCAGTTCGAAATCCAGCGCTTTCCCTGATTTGCATGCATTGCAGCCCATTTCACCCCTCCATAACATTCGCGAAGGTTACTGAAATCAAGTTAAGCTGTTGTTGACACTCAGTTCTTGGTAATTCTTCACGATTCCATACACTTAATTGAAAAGAATTTTGCGCAGGCATGGAAGAATTGCGTCCATCCGCACACTATTCTTGCATGGCGCGAGGGAAAACGCCGTGAACAATACGAAGCAATCACATGATCATGCCTATCGCAGCTCCACCGCGCATGACGGCGCAGCGATAGATCGCCTGCCCCGCGAGTACGAGGCGGACGCGGCTTTTACCGCGCCCGCCCTTCTTTAATGTGCCAGACCTACTCGGCTATTTTCTTGTCGCTGCCCTTTTTCGCAGGTTTGCCTTCAGCTTCGTCGCCATTTCCGGCCTGGGTTTCAAACAGCGAGGGCGTGCTTGCCTCGTCGCTCAGTTCCGACATCGTGCCGAATGCTTCGCCGGAATTGGCATCGGTCGCGCCTTCCACCAGCTTGCCGAGCGATGATCCGTCGAGGCCCAGTTCCTTCATCAGACCATCCAGCACTGGAGCCTGCGCCCGATAGGCCAGTGCGGCAGCCACGGCATCATTGGCAAGATTGCCACTTCCGCCGCCGCCAGAGCCATTCGCGGTCGTGCCCGGTGCGCCGGACTTTTGCGTGAGGCCGTCGACCTGCACGATCTTGATGCTGTCAATCGCTTCCATTGGCTTCGCGCTTTCGCGAATGGCCTCAGGCAGAACCTTCAGCAGCGCCAGTTTTGTCTGCAGGCTGATCTGGTCCATGGAGAGGATATTCGCAGCCTCATTCACGGCACGCTGGCCGGCAGCTTCCACTTCGAAGCGGACACGGTCAGCTTCGGCGCGTAGCTTCACGGCATCCGCCTCACCCTCGGCCTCGCGCCGGGTGGCCTCGGCAAGGTTGGTGGCAGCGTCCTTGTCAGCTTCCGCATCGACACGGATCTTGATCGCATCGCGCTCGGCCTGCTTTGCAGCTTCGATCAGCTCGATTTTCTTCTGACGCTCTGCAATCTCGCTTTCGCGAGCGGTGGCAACGCGTTCCTCTGCTTCAACAGCCTTGGCACGCGCGTCGTCTGCTTCGGCCTTCGCCTGACTTTCTTCACGTGACTTGTTCTGCACGGCGATCTGCTGTTCCTGCCGGGCGATTTCGAGGGCACGCACCTGGTCGATGCGGGCCTCTTCCACCATACGATCAGCCTCGATCTGCTGTGCATCCACCTGCTTCTTCGCCTCGATCCGCGCGGCATCGGCCTCGCGCTGGCGTTCCGCCTGCTGGCTGGCGATTTCGGACATCTGCGCCGCGCGCCGCACTTCGACTTCGCGTTCCTGCCCCAGCCTTGCATATTCGGTGTCGCGGCTGATCTCGAAGGATCGCTGGTCGGCCTCGAGGTTCTTCGTCTCCATTTGAACGCGCGTATCCTGCTCGATATCGTTGCGCAGCTTCTTGCGCGCCTCGATCTGCTCGGTCAGCTTGGTCAGACCCTCGGCGTCAAACGCATTGTTGGCGTTGAAATGTTCGATGCTGGTCTGGTCAAGCCCGGTCAACGACACGGACTCCAGCTCCAGCCCATTCATCGCGAGGTCGTTGGACGAAACCTGCTGCACCTTCTGCACGAAGTCTGCGCGCTGCTCATGCAGCTCGTTCATGGTCATGCCCGCCGCAACGGAGCGCAGCGCGTCCACGAATTTGCCTTCGACAAGGTCTTTCAGCATTTCGGGCTGCATGGTGCGCTGGCCCAGCGTTTGCGCGGCCATGGCGATGGCCTCGCTATCTGGCTTCACGCGAACATAGAACTCGGCCTTCACGTCGATCCGCAGGCGGTCTAGAGTAATCAATGCCTCGCCGTCGCGGCGCATCACGGACAGCACCAGGGTGTTCATGTTAACGGGCATGGTTTCGTGGAAGATGGGGAACACCAGTGCGCCCCCGTTCATCACCACTTTCTCCCCGCCCGCGCCGGTTCGCACGAAGGCGGTTTCTTTCGAGGCGCGGCGATACATCTTCAGCAGGAAGATGAAGATCGTGATCACCACGATCACAATGCCAGCAACGCCGATCAGGCCAAGGTTAAACAAACTCTCCATTTCTTCTCCTGTTGTTATGGTTGTCAGGACATTGGCGACAGCTTGCGCTCTGCCAGGGCCATGCCGTAAAAGACCTGTCCCTCGCGGCGCACGAGCAACACCTCGTCCCCCTCGTGTATTGTGCTCGCATCCTCATGAGGCTCGAGCATGACGTAATGCGCATGGCCATGCCGATCGCGCACTTTCGTTCTGGCCGGCGAGCCGCGAGCGGCCTTGCCGGTGGTGATGGTGCCACGGCGCCCGACTAGGCTGCCCAGCCCCACCGCACTTGTTTCATCCTGCGGCAACAGGCGGCCCAGTGGGCGCACCAGCACCGATGTTGCAGGAAGGCTGGCTGCGCCGGCAAACAACGCGGCAAGGCCTGCGTAAAGCGGTGCGCCGACAAGATCCGTAGCGAACAACTGGATACCCATGCCGATTACGGTGAACAGCAACAGGAACACCATCAGCCACACCATCAGCGGAACCCGTCCCAATCCCAGCAGGGTAAGCAAGGCACCACCAAACCCGGCAGACGGCGCTTCGACGGTGTTGGCATCAAAATCGACAGCGTCGACATCAAGATCGACATCCACATCGCCGGCAAAATCAAAATCGCCAAGGCCAATCAACTGCAACACAAGTGCCAGCACCATCAATCCGAAAGAGATGGCAAATGGCAGGTTGTATTCGGCAAGCAGGCTCATCGTATCACTCGCCTCCTGGCACTATGCCAAGGGCGTCCTTTCCTTGTTGGGCCAATTTTTCCGGTGTCCCGTCCCGTTTCATTCATATGCCAGAGAACTCCCCAATTTTCCAGAAATATCGGATGGAACGGGTCCGATTTTGACTGTTGCCGCACTTGCACTATGGGATGATCCATGCGGATTACCTTTTCCCTTATTGCAACACTAGTTGTCCTTGCGAATGCGCCGCCAGTGCTGGCGAAGGACAGTCTTGGCGTGTTCGGACAATGGGGTGCATTCCGCGATTCAGCGGTGCCACGTTGCTATGCCATCGCCGCCGCCGAAGTAAGCCGCAACCGCCGCGAATTCGACCCTTATGCCAGCGTCGGCACTTGGCCCGCCCGCGATATCCGCGCGCAGGTGCATTTTCGCCTCAGCCGCGCGCTTTCCGGCACCCCGCGGGTGCGGCTGGCAATCGGCGGACAGAGTTTTGATCTTACGGGCGGCGGCAGCGATGCCTGGGCAGCCAGCGGGCAGGAGGATGCCGCCGTGCTGGCAGCGATGCGCGCGGCCAGTCGCCTTTACGTCACCGCTACGGACAAAAGCGGCAACCGCTTTACGGATCGATACTCTCTGGAAGGCGCGGCTACCGCACTGGATGCAGCGCAGGTTGGCTGTTCACAACTACGCTAGATGCAAAAAGGGCCGGAGGATTTCTCCCCCGGCCCCTGATGCTAGTGGCTTTCGCGATTAGAAGCGATAACCGAAACCAACGGCAACCTGATGGCGATCAAGATCGGCGTCGAAGCGATCGCTTTCGCCGGTGTCGTCATCGAAGAAGTCATCGTCATTGAAGTCGAATTCACCTTCGGAATAGTTGGAGTAACGGTACTCCAGCTTTACGAAGGTGTTTTCGCTCATGGCATATTCCGCACCTGCGCCAACGCGCCAGCCGTCGAGGTCGAGATCGGTCTCGATCTCGTCAACGCCATTGTCGGCCAGAAGGTTGAAACGTGCGTTGGTGTAACCACCCTTCACGTAGACGAGCAGGTTCTCACCTGCCAGCACACCAGCACGCGCACCAACATAGAGGTCACGACCGGTGTCCAACTCTGCACCAAAGCCCAGGTCTTCCAGATCGCCGTCGACAACTTCAGTCTTCGCGGTGGAATCGGAAAGCTCGGCTTCTGCACCCAGCACGATGCCACCAACGGCAACGTCATAACCGATGCCGACGCCATACATGAAACCGTCGATGGACTGGTCGTCTTCGTCGTTCAGGTCGTTGTCGACGCTGCTGCCGGCTTTGCTGATGTCATAGCCCGCGATACCTTCGATGCGCGGACCGGTGAATGCGGAATTGTCCTGTGCAGCTGCCGGAACGGCCAGTGCCGTTGCAGAAGCAGATGCGAGAATGAGTGCGATACCCTTTTTCATTACGTAATCCTTTTCATTTATCTGCACGGTCTCTGCCGCGCTGGGACTGCCATAATGATGCGAAGCGATGGTTCGTTTCATGAACCTGAAACAACAAAGAAACTGTTGTTTTAATGTCACTAATCATCTCGACCAACGACATTTTGTGTTCGACGAACGACGGGAACGAATTTGGAGGATCTGGTTTCGCGATAGCCGATGAACAGATTGTCGCACACCGCGAACAGCTCGCCGATGAAATTCGCGTATCCCGCATTTCGTCGCGTGCAGTGTTCAGCTTGTCGCCGGCTAGCCCTCGGGTCGGATAATTGACTGGGAACTGCGATATCATGCTCTGCTTCCCAAACGGGCAGACACTCCTATATACGCGCCTCCCATGACCGATACGACACTGATGAGCATTCCCGGGCAAGTAGATCCGGTTCCCGTAGCGCGCGAGATTACGCCGCGCGAAGATGGACGCGTGGACCTGATGGGTCTGCCCCGAAAGGATATCGCCACGCTTTTCGAGGGTGCAGGACTGGACGCGCGCCAGGCCAAGCTGCGGGCAAAGCAAGTGTATCACTGGCTCTACCATCGCGGCGTGACCGAGTTCGAGGCGATGACCGATATCGCAAAGACAATGCGCCCCTGGCTAACAGAGCGCTTCGTAGTCGGTCGCCCGGATGTGGTGGAAGCCCAGCACAGCACCGACGGAACGCGCAAGTGGCTGCTCAGGACACCGGACGGGCATGAATTCGAGATGGTATTCATCCCCGATGCCGACCGCGGCACGCTGTGCGTGTCGTCGCAGGTGGGCTGCACGCTCAATTGCACCTTCTGCCACACCGGAACCATGCGCCTCGTGCGCAATCTGACAGTGGGAGAGATCGTGGGTCAGGTCATGCTGGCGCGTGATGCGCTGGGCGAATGGCCCCAATCCCACGAGCCGGGGGGCAAGATGGATTTTGCCGAGGTGGTGGACGAGGCCGAGTACAGCGCCGATGGCCGTTTGCTCACCAACATCGTGATGATGGGCATGGGCGAGCCGCTGTATAATTTTGATAACGTGCGTGATGCGCTGAAGCTGGTGATGGATGGCGAAGGCCTTGCCTTGTCAAAGCGCCGGATCACCCTTTCCACCAGCGGCGTGGTGCCCGCCATGGCGCGCTGCGGAGAAGAGATCGGGGTGAACCTTGCCGTTTCCCTGCACGCAGTCACCAAGGAAATCCGCGACGAGATCGTTCCCATCAACAGGAAGTACGGTCTTGATGAGCTGCTGCAGGCCTGCGCAGATTATCCAGGCGCCTCCAACGCGCGGCGGATCACGTTTGAATATGTGATGCTGAAGGACAAGAACGACAGCGACGCACATGCCCGTGAACTTGTCCGCTTGCTGAAGCACTATGACCTGCCGGCAAAGGTGAACCTGATACCGTTCAATCCGTGGCCCGGCTCGAACTATGATTGCTCCACGCCGGAGCGGATCAAGTCCTTCTCCAATATCATTTTCGAGGGCGGTATTTCTGCCCCTGTTCGCACCCCGCGCGGGCGCGATATTGATGCAGCATGCGGGCAATTGAAAACGGCAGCGGAAAAGAAAAGCCGCGCGCAGCGTGACCGCGAGGAAGCCGAAGCCGCCACAGTTGCCCAGTGACCGACAAGGCCACCATCGCTTTCTATGATCGCGAGGCACCCAGCTATACGTTGAGCTTTGCGCAAGGTCCGGCGCGCCATCTGGACGGGTTCCTCGACAGGCTGCCTGACGGCGCACACATTCTGGAGCTTGGCTGCGGAGGTGGCCGCGATGCCAGCCGCATGATCGAACGCGGGTTTTGTGTCGATATGACTGACGGCTCCAACGGCATGGCCATCAAGGCAAGAGAGCGGACAGGCCAGGACGTGCGGCTGCTGCGTTTCGATGAGCTGGATGGGCTGGACGCGTTTGATGCCGTCTGGGCGCACGCCTCCCTTCACCATCAACCATTGGCAGGATTGGGCGACGTACTGGCCCGAATATATCGCGCCACTCGCGCGCACGGATGGTTCTTCGCCAATTACAAGCTGGGGGATGGAGATGCACGCGACAGCCTTGGCCGGCTCTACAATTTCGCACCTCGTACGCATCTTCTGGAACTGTATCGCAGCGCCGGTTGGCAATGGGATAGTGTGGAAGATTATCGGGCAAGCGGCCTCGACAAGGTGGAGCGCGACTGGATCGCGATAACAGCGCGAAAGCTCAGCTGAACCCCAAGAAAAAACGCCTCATCCATTTTTTTGAAATCCAACACGCTGTTCATGTTCGGTATCGGTTAGATGAACGAAAAGGGTTTGCGACACCGGATCGATGTCGAATCGGAAAGGAACTAGCACCATGAATAAGACACTCCTTGCAATCGCCGCCGCCTCCTTGGCCATCCCCGCCGCGCCCGCCGTCGCCCAGCAGGGCCCGCCCTCATGGGCTCCGGCACATGGCTATCGCGACAATGACCGTAATGATCGCTATGATCGCGACCGTTACGAAGTTCGCTATGATCGTGACGACCGCCGCGATCGCCGCGACCGCCGCCGTTATCGCGAAGATCGCCGTGACCGCGCCTATGATGACCGTGGCCGCTATTACGAACCGCGCCGTGTTCGCCGTGGCGACCGTGTGTGGCAGGGCAACAACGGCCAGTATCACTGCGAGCGTGAAAACGGCACGACCGGCCTGATCATCGGCGCCGCCGGTGGCGCATTGCTGGGCCGCACTATCGACACCCGTGGTGATCGCACCGTCGGCACCCTTCTGGGCGGCGCGCTTGGCGCAGTTCTCGGCCGGGAAATTGACCGTGGCGGGGCGCGCTGCCGCTAATCCGGCCACGCCTCACCCAATTAATGCCGTCGCTCTCCCCCAGAGCGGCGGCGTTTTTTCATCGGCAATTCCCTTGGTTGACTGTTTCAGGCTATGGGCCAAGGCATGAACGCCGAAACGCACCCCTTCTTCGATATGCATACGCACGGTTTCGTGCGGGTTGCCACCAGCACCCCCAAGGTCCGCACGGCTGACGTCGCCTTCAATGCGGAGGCGATCATAGAGCAGGCGCAGATGGCGCATGAGCAGGACGTGGACCTGTTGCTCTATCCCGAAATGTGCCTGTCATCCTATGCACTGGATGATCTGGTGATCCAGGCCGCCCTGCTGGATAGCGTGGAGGAGCATGTGGAAACCATCAGGGAAGCCAGCACGGATCTTACGCCGGTGCTGGTGATTGGTGCACCGCTGCGTCGCAATGGCCGCATCTACAACTGTGCGCTGGTGATTGCGCATGGTGAACTGCTGGGCGTGGTGCCAAAAAGCTATCTGCCCAACTACCGCGAATTTTATGAAAAGCGCTGGTTTGCGCGCGGCAACAACTGCCGCGATCTGTGGATTCCAGTCGGAGAGATGGAAATACCTTTCGGCGTGGATCTGATCTTCAGCGCGCAGAACATGCCCGGTTTTACCTTCGGTATCGAGATTTGCGAGGATTTCTGGAGCCCGACGCCCCCCGGTACGATGGCCGCGCTGGCCGGGGCGACTATCCTGCTGAACCATTCTGCCAGCAACATCACCATCGGCAAGTCTGATGAGCGGCACCTGCTTTGCCGTGCAAGTTCCAGCCGATCCGTTTGCGCCTATGCCTACTCCGCCAGCGGTTTTGGCGAAAGCACGACGGACCTTTCGTGGGACGGACAGGGCATGGTGTACGAACTGGGCGATCTGATGGTGGAAAGCGTGCGGTTCGAGCTGGAACCGGAATTGTGCGTTACCGATGTCGACACGCGGCGCATCCTCAATGAACGTATGCGCATGGGTACCTTCAACGACGCGGCAGAGGATGCTGGACGCCCGGAGGACAGCTATCGCACCGTCAGCTTCGAGCATGACCATGTCGCCGGTGATATCGGCCTGCGCCGCCCCATTCGCCGTTTCCCGTTCGTGCCAAACCGACAGGATATGCTGGATCAGGACGCTTACGAGGCGTTCAACATTCAGGTGGATGCGCTCATGCGCCGGATGAAGGCGACGTCTCCCGAAAGTCTGGTGATCGGCATTTCGGGCGGGCTGGACTCCACTCATGCATTGATCGTTGCGGCGAAGGC
>JBASBA010000399.1:0-4064 GCA_049650885.1 Alteraurantiacibacter sp.
GCGCAGGGAATTGCCGACCAGCTGGTGCGCCGCGTGGCGTTTCGCCGGGCGATGAAGCGCGCGATGCAATCAGCCATGCGCCTTGGTGCCGAGGGCATCAAGATCATGTGCGGCGGCCGCCTGGGCGGTGCCGAGATCGCGCGTGTCGAGCAATATCGCGAAGGTCGCGTTCCGCTGCACACGTTGCGCGCCAATATCGATTATGCCGAGGCCGAGGCGCTCACCGCCTATGGCGTGATCGGCATCAAGGTGTGGGTCTTCAAGGGCGAGATTCTCGGCCATGATCCGACATCGCAGGATCGTCTGATGATGGAATCGCAGACCTCCGGCGTACGTCCGGCGGCTCGGTAAGGTAGAGAACAATGCTGCAACCGAAGAAAACCAAGTTCCGCAAGGCGTTCAAGGGCCGCATCCATGGCCTCGCCAAGGGTGGCACGGCGCTGAATTTCGGCTCCTACGGTCTCAAGGCGATGGAGCCCGAAAGGATCACCGCGCGCCAGATCGAGGCCGCACGCCGCGCCATTACGCGCCACATCAAGCGCCAGGGTCGCTTGTGGATCCGGATTTTCCCCGACGTGCCGGTGTCGAAGAAGCCGGCCGAGGTCCGCCAGGGCAAGGGCAAGGGTTCGGTCGAGTTCTGGGCAGCGCGCGTCAAGCCGGGCCGCATCCTGTTCGAGCTCGATGGCGTGCCCGGTCCGTTGGCGGCCGAAGCCTTCGAGCGTGCGGCGATGAAGCTGCCGATCAAGACCACGGTTGTTGCGCGCCTCGGCGACACTTCTCATCTGGTAGGCGACTAATGGCCAAGATGGAAGACATGCGCACCAAGACGGACGATCAGCTCAGCCAGCAGCTCACCGAGCTGAAGCGCGAGCAGTTCAACCTTCGCTTCCAGTCGGCAACCAACCAGCTCGAGCGTCCGGCCCGCGTGCGGGAGGTCCGCCGGGAGATCGCGCAGATCAAGACGCTTCAGACCGAACGCGCAAAAACCGCACAGTCCGAAGCCGCGAAAGCTTAGAGGAGCAGACCATGCCCAAACGTATTCTGATCGGGACCGTCACCTCCGACAAGACCGACAAGACCGTGACCGTGCTGGTCGAGCGCAAGGTGAAGCACCCGCTATACGGGAAGATCATCCGCCGCTCGAAGAAGTACCACGCGCACGACGAAAGCAACGAGTATGTGGTCGGAGACCAGGTGCGGATCGAGGAAACCCGCCCGATGTCCAAGACCAAGACGTGGAAGGTTATTGATCGCCTGATCGCCAGCCGCGGAATTGCCGTGGACGCGAATATCGAGGTCGAAGCCGCCCAGAGGGCCGAGTAATCGCTTTCCGCTTCGGCGGGGACGGGATTTTGGGAACTGCCGGACTGGTTCCGGCAAGCCAGTGAGAAGGAAGCGGATCGATGATCCAGATGCAATCAACGCTCGACGTCGCGGACAATAGCGGCGCCAAGCGAGTCCAGTGCATCAAGGTACTGGGCGGCTCGAAGCGCCGCACGGCGAGCGTGGGCGACGTGATCGTCGTCTCCGTCAAGGAGGCGCAGCCGCGCGCTCGCGTGAAGAAGGGTGACGTGCACCGCGCGGTAATCGTGCGCACCCGCAAGGATGTGCGCCGGCCCGATGGCAGCGTGATCCGCTTCGATGGCAATGCCGCGGTCCTGGTGAACAAGAACGAGGAGCCGCTGGGCACGCGTATTTTCGGCCCCGTCGTGCGTGAATTGCGCGGCAAGGGCTTCATGAAGATCATCAGCCTCGCGCCGGAGGTGCTGTGATGGGTGCCGCGAAGATCAAGAAGGGCGACAACGTGGTCGTGCTCTCGGGCAAGGACAAGGGCCGCACCGGTACCGTTTCGCAGGTCCTGCCGGCCCAGGGCAAGGTGGTGGTCGATGGCGTCAACGTGATGGCCCGGCACCGCAAGCCCAGCCAGACCAATCCGCAGGGCGGCATCGACCGGGTGCCCGCTCCGATGGCGATCGCCAAGGTCGCGGTCGCCGATCCCAAGGACGGCAAGCCCACGCGCGTCCGCTTCGAGGAGCGTGACGGCAAGAAGCTGCGCGTCGCCGTCAAATCCGGGGAGACCATCGATGGCTGATACGTACACGCCGCGCCTCAAGGCCAGCTATAATGAGACCATTGCCGCGGCGATGAAGGAGAAGTTCGGATACAAGAACGATCTGGAGATCCCGCGTCTCGAGAAGATCGTCATCAACATGGGCGTTGGCGAGGCGAGCCAGGACAAGAAGAAGGTCCAGACGGCGGCCGAGGAAATGCAGCTGATTGCCGGTCAGAAGCCGGTCATCACCAAGGCCAAGAAGTCGATCGCCCAGTTCAAGCTGCGCGAGGGCATGCCGATCGGCTGCACGGTCACCCTGCGCCGTGATCGCATGTTCGAGTTCATGGATCGTCTGGTCACCATCGCCATGCCGCGCATCCGCGACTTCCGCGGGCTGAACCCGAAGAGCTTCGACGGTCACGGCAATTACGCCATGGGCCTCAAGGAGCAGATCATCTTCCCCGAGATCAGCTATGACCGGATCGACAAGGTCCGGGGCATGGACATCATCGTCACCACCACGGCGAAGACCGACGAGGAGGCGCGTGAATTGCTGCGCCTGTTCGGCTTCCCGTTCCCGGCCGCCCCTGAGACCCAGGACAGCGCCGAGCAAGAGAAGGAGGCGGCCTGAGGCCGCTCCCAAAGAATGAATTCGAGAAAGAGAGCTTAAGTCCAATGGCGAAACTGAGTTCGATCAACAAGAACGAGCGGCGCAAGAAGCTGGTGAAGCAATATGCGGCGAAGTACGAGAAGCTGAAGTCGATAGCGGATGACAAGTCCCTCGACGAAACCGAGCGGCTGCTCGCACGGCTGAAGTTGGCAGAGATCCCGCGCAACGCGAACCCTACGCGCGTGCGCAATCGCTGCACCACCACCGGCCGCCCGCGCGGCTACTACCGCAAGTTCGGCCTCAACCGGATCGAGCTCCGGGACCTGGCCAACAAGGGCCTGATCCCGGGCGTGACCAAGTCGAGCTGGTGAGGAATCGATAGATGGCTATGACCGATCCTTTGGGTGACATGCTCACCCGCATCCGCAACGGCCAGCAGGCGAAGAAGGATTCTGTCCTCTCGCCCGCGTCAAAGCTGCGTGCGAATGTGCTCGAAGTGCTTCAGCGCGAGGGCTACATCCGTGGCTATAGCGAGGATGCTACCGGCCAGCACAAGGCATTGCGGATCGAACTCAAGTATTTCGAGGGCGAGCCCGCCATCAAGCATGTGGCTCGCGTGTCCAAGCCGGGCCGGCGCGTATATTCGGGCAGCCGTGAGCTGCCCACCGTGCGCAACGGCCTTGGCATCACCATCGTTTCGACGCCGAGGGGCGTGCTCTCGGATCTCGAGGCGCGCGACCAGAATGTCGGCGGCGAAGTGCTGGCGGAGGTGTTCTGATGAGCCGTATCGGCAAGAGGCCGGTGGCGATCCCTGGCGGGGTCACCGCGAATATCGACAACGGCATGCTCAGCGTAAAGGGTCCGAAAGGCACCCTCGCGATCGGGATGTCGGATCTGGTCGACTACAAGCTGGAAGACGGCTCGATCTCGGTCGCGCCCGCCAATGCCGGCAAGGATGCGCGCAGCCACTGGGGCATGCAGCGCACGCTGGTGTCCAACCTGGTCGAGGGCGTTACCGAGGGTTTCACCAAGGTGCTCGAGATCACCGGCGTTGGCTACCGCGCGCAGGCCCAGGGCCGCAAGCTGAAACTTCAGCTCGGCTACAGCCACGATGTCGATCTCGACGTGCCCGAAGGTGTCGAGGTGAAGACGCCGGATCAGACCACGGTCGAGATCAGCGGCATCGACAAGCAGGCGGTCGGCCAGTTCGCCGCCGAGGTTCGCGAATGGCGCAAGCCGGAGCCCTACAAGGGCAAGGGCGTGAAGTATCGCGGCGAGTACATCTTCCGCAAGGAAGGGAAGAAGAAGTAACATGGCCAAGCTCTCTCTTTTCGAACGTCGCCGCCGCCGTGTGCGCACCGCGCTGAAGAAGCGCAGCGGCGACAAGCCGCGCCTGTCGGT
>JBASBA010000400.1:0-2631 GCA_049650885.1 Alteraurantiacibacter sp.
GTACCCATCGCTTTGGTCAATTTTCGTCTACATAAACTGAGGGCTAGCTATTGATCTCGAGCAATTCGAAGGCTTTTTCCGTATTCACACCCAATTTGCCCTCCTTGTCCACGGCGATCTCGCGCAATTTCGCTGAATTACCCAGTCGCTGTGCCATCGCCGGATCGACGTAAACAGCGCTCCTGTCGCGAGGAATTGCGTTGCACAGCGCCGATGCCACGGTAATCGGAAGTCCAGCTATGCCGAGTGACCGCACCAAGGAATGACCGACAACCCCTTCAAGCAATGGGCCGGAGGCGATACCGGCCCGGAACTGCACCTTTGCAAGTGAAGGGTTCAACTCGCACCAGTAATGCCGAACCGTGGGAAAAGCCTTTAGCATCGAGATCGCTGCCTCGGCGGCCCGTAATTCATGATCCACTGCGATTCTAGGCGGCGCAAAACGCATCAATGCACCGTCGCCCATGTAGTTGTCGAGCGCGCCACCATGCTGAAATCCTATCTCACACGTTTCCTCGAAAAACTCGTTCAAAAGTTGCAAGGCAAAGCCAGTAGAGAATTCGCGGAACAAGGTGGATGAACTCGAAATATCGAAGAACAATATACTCGCATCTATACCCTCACGAACGCCAGTCTCGCGCATCGCACCCTGGATCTCTGGAAACTGCCTAAGTTCGTCAACGATGCTGCTGATTTCCACCTCGTGTGCCTTCACAAGGTCGAAATCCGCTTTCGAGAAGGAAATTTCGCCCTCCTGTCGCAACAACTGTAGGACGCCTATCATTTCGCCCCTGTGTGAAAGCGGATAGTTGATTGACGAGGCCGGATGATAATCCGTAATGTTTTCTGCGCTTTTAAAACGTTCGGTTGACTGATCGACTTGACTGATGAGTATAGCTTCGCCGGATTGGTAGCACCGCCCCGCCATGCTTCGCATAGGGATTATCTTAGATTTCAAGAGCCGATTTTGCCGGTTGAATGGTTCGATGGTCAGGAATGACAGGCCTTGGACGACATCCCCCTTTTCAATCGGAACATAGATTGAGCCGCCAGAAGCATTGCAACTCGCCATCGTGCGATTCAGCAGTTCGTCCATCTGTCGCTTCATACCGATAGCAGCCTGACCTGACTTGCCAGCCAGTTCGATTGTTTCGGCAAGATGCTCGTTTCGGGCCTCTGCAGCTTCAAGTTTGCGTTCGAGAGATGAAAACGCAAGTGCTGATTCAGTCGCTTTTGATTTAGCCTCCAGCGAGGCAAAATAGCGGGTTAGAGCGACCAGGCCTCCAATTATTGCGATCAGCGAGGCTATTATGCCAATCGTTGTAAAAACGTTGGCCAAACTCATAGCGGAACACCAACTGTCACGAAATCGCCCGACAGTGCCAATAATCCAATTGCAATCGCCAGAAGTGTGATGAGTAGGTTGAGAGCAATCCACCAACGATGAAGCTTCATCTTATGGAAATGCCCGAACTTCTGCTTGTGCTGCTTATCGGCTTCGCGCTGGATGTCAGCTAATTGACCATTCAGGACTATTTTGTCGGCAGCATTCCTAAACTCCCGCGCCCGACAAAAATGATAATGTGAGCGCTCATAGCTCTTGAAACTAAAGGCCGCGCCAAAAAGGCCGACCACGCCCATTAAAACGGCCATGATGCCGTCCGAGATACCGGCGATAATCCCATCGTAGGTTATCAGGCCAGCAATCGCAGCACCAATGGTAAGTACGACCCCGGCGATGGCCGCCCGCTCGTTTTCATGGTGCCGCGACTGATCGACATTATCGGAGTAAAGAAGCCAAAGCGCTTCCACACCTTTTTCGTTTATCATAGTGTCCCCCTTAACGGTCCACTATCGATATTTTACGGAAAAAGAAAAGCCCCTGTGCAGTTGCCGCGACCGCGATTGCCGCAGCAGACAAGTCGCCAGCCTCACTCTTCCCCCTTCGGCACATACAGGTCTCCGCCATCATTATACCGCCGCGACATTTCCTCCATGCCTTCCTCGGCATTGGCTTTCGCCGCGTCCGGGGTTTCGGAGGCCACGTTCTCGCTGGCGAGATAGCTGTCGGAGTTCTGCTTTGCGGCGAATTCGCGGACTTCCTGGCTGATCTTCATCGAGCAGAACTTTGGCCCGCACATGGAGCAGAAGTGGGCGGTTTTCGCGCCTTCTGCGGGCAGGGTCTGATCGTGATATTGCTCTGCCGTGTCGGGGTCCAGCGACAGGTTGAACTGGTCGCGCCAGCGGAATTCGAAGCGGGCTTTTGACAGGGCATCGTCGCGCACCTTGGCAGCCGGGTGGCCTTTCGCCAGATCCGCCGCGTGGGCGGCCAGCTTGTAGGTGATGACGCCCACTTTCACGTCGTCGCGATCGGGCAGGCCCAGGTGTTCCTTTGGCGTGACGTAGCAAAGCATCGCCGTGCCGTACCAGCCGATCTGTGCAGCACCGATGCCGCTGGTGATATGGTCATACCCCGGCGCGATATCCGTGACGAGCGGGCCGAGCGTGTAGAACGGCGCTTCGCCGCAGACTTCCAGCTGCTTCGTCATGTTCTCCTTGATCTTGTGCATGGGCACATGGCCCGGCCCTTCGATCATCACCTGCACATCTTCCTTCCACGCGCGGTGGGTC
>JBASBA010000401.1:0-5238 GCA_049650885.1 Alteraurantiacibacter sp.
AGCCCCCTGGCCGATGCGTCTGATAGACTCTCGCCGCGCGGCGAGCCGCTTGGCCCCGCAGTCGCCGCAAGTGCCTCGCCTGTGCCCACTGAGCGTTCTGGCGAACTTCCTCCTGTCGGGGCTGCGACAACGCAAACTCCCTCACCAGAAGTCGTGCCAGTCCTGACACAAGCTACGCCGCCGGCCCCTGCTGCAAGCGAACAGTCTCCCCCGCCAGCGACGGTGGTGACAAGCCAACCGGCCTTCGTTGATGCTGGAGAATCCCGACCGTCAGTTTCGGTGATCGAATCGGCACCGCAGCCTTCCGCCGAACCTGAGACGGTCGATCTTGCCTCCGCCTTTGCGGACTTTACCCTTGAAAGGGGACGGGTTCCCTCGGCGCAGGGCGCTGTCGATATTACCGCCATCAAGCCGCCTCGTGAAATTCCTGCCCCGGCTGCCCCGAAAGCGCCCGTGCATCCTTCGCGCCAGTGGGTTCAGGTTGCCACGGGTCAGGACACCACGGCCTTCCGCTTCGACTGGCGGCGTATTGTGCGCGGCGCGGGTGGATTGCTGGATGATGCAGAGGTTTTTACCGCCAGATGGGGGCAGACAAACCGATTGTTGACGGGGCCATTTGAAACCGCGCAGGCGGCGCAGGCCATGGTAAGCGAACTGGCCGGGAAGGGCGTGGACAGTTTCCGCTTCTCCAGTGAAGAAGGTGAGGAAATTCAGCAACTTGATTGACCGTTTGGGCAGGTTTTCCCCAGGTCATCCCAAGCCTTGTTCACACCTTGCCAACAGGCGAAACGGGTTTTGCCCCACGAACTGTGGCCGCGCGATTGCGCTGCATACGGTTGCCACGGCATTAAGGATGGCATGACGAACCTGCAGGCTATAAAGCCATGAATACCGGACGCGAGATTATCGAAGAGAGCCACGATGCGGCCCCCGTCGAAATGCTGGCGGCCCTGTTCGAAGCGAATGGATGGGCGACCCAACAGGCCAGTGACGACGAGGTGTGTGGAGAAATCCCCGGCGCGTGGACCACGTACCAGGTGCGCGGTATCTGGCGCGATGAGGACAAGGTTCTCCAGATACTGTGTTTGCCCGAAATTCGCGTGGTCGACGAGAAGAGGCGCGATGCGCATGAACTGCTTGCCCGCATCAACGAGCAATTGTGGCTGGGCCATTTCGATATGTGGTCACAGGGCGGGGTCATTCTCTACCGCCACGGATTGATGCTGGGCGATGACGGAATGCTCAGCCTCGACATGGCGCAAATGGCGGTTGAATCGGCCATTGCCGAATGCGACCGCTTCTATCCGGCCTTCCAGTTTGTGCTGTGGGGAGACAAATCTCCTGTCGATGCGCTGGATGCGGCGTTGATAGATGCGGCGGGCGAAGCTTGATTTCGCTGCATATGGTGCCAAGTCACGTGTCATGACCTACGAATCGATATTGATGATCGGCTGCGGCAACATGGCGGGCGCCATGCTGGAAGGCTGGCTGAACGGCGGTGTGCCCGCCAGCACCTTCACCGTGATGGACCCGAAGCGCGAGAGCTTGCCCGCAGATATTCCGGTGCTGCGCGAACTCCCGGCCAAGGGCACTTTCGATGCCATCCTTCTGGGCGTAAAGCCGCAGATGCTGGGCGATGTCTCGCCGCAGTTACAATCGCTGGTGGGGCAACACACCACTATCCTTTCCATCCTTGCCGGGGTACAACTGGATACTCTTCAGGCGAATTTCCCCACCGCTGGCGCGAATGTGCGAGTGATGCCGAACCTTGCAGTGTCGCTGGGCAAGGCCCCTGTCGCGCTGGCGGAAGCCGGCCTGGATGATGCCGGTCGCGACGACCTGTATCAGTTCATGTCGCACCTCGGCACGCCAAGTTGGGTAGGAGAGGATCGCTTCGATCTTGTAACGGCACTGGCTGGCAGCGGGCCTGGCTTCGTCTACCGCTTCATCGATGCATTGAAAGTGGCCGCCGTGCGGCTTGGCCTAGATGAGAAGCAGGCCACCGAACTTGCTATCGCGATGACGGAGGGGGCGTCCGCACTGGCCGCGCAGTCAGAGCATGCTCCGGGCAAGCTTGCCGACATGGTTGCATCTCCCGGCGGGGTCACCCGCAAGGGGCTCGATGTGCTCGACGAGAACGAGGCGATGAACCAGCTTATGACGAAGTGTCTGCGCGCCGCCCGCGATCGCAGCGTGGAAATGTCACGAGAAGCGCGCAATTGACAGGTTTTCAAGGTTAACCTCAGGCAACTGCGATTGTCACCGGTTTCGCTTGAAAATCTCTCATAAAATGCCGATATTAGACGCAATCCGGTCCGCTATGTGAGGCCGGGCCAAAGGAGTTTTGGATAACATGGCAAATTGGAACGACAACCGTTCGACCCAAAGCGGGTTCGGGGTGTCGCCGAGCCAGACGGGTGATGTCGCTGGCCGCACGACCTTCGATGCAGGCCTGCGCAAGCATATGCTTTCGATTTACAACTACATGGCCTCCGGCGTTTTGCTCACGGGCGTAGTGGCGCTGCTTACGGCGCGTTCCGGTCTGGCAGCGCAGTTTGCACAAGGCCCCCTGATGTGGCTGGTGGCGCTATCGCCGCTGGCAATCGTCTTCGCGATGAGCTTTGGCCGCGACAAGTTCTCGACCGGAACGCTGCAGGCCCTCTTCTGGGGCTTCGCTGTCCTGATGGGCCTCTCGCTGTCGACGATCTTTCTGGTTTATACCGGCGCTTCCATCGCGGTGACGTTCTTCGCCACGGCGGGTGCCTTCGCCGGCCTCAGCCTGTTTGGCTACACGACGAAGAAGGACATCTCCGCATGGGGTTCTTTCCTCATCATGGGTGTGATCGGCCTGATCGTCGCCTCGCTGCTGAATGCCTTCCTGATCGGTTCGCCCGGTCTTGAACTGGCGATTTCCGCTCTGGGTGTGTTGATCTTCGCCGGTCTGACTGCCTACGATACGCAGCGCCTGAAGAACGAGTATCTGGCGATCCAGCAAATCAAGATGACCAACCCCTCTGCTGCGGCGGCTTTCCCGCTGGGCAAGATGGTCATCATGGGTGCGCTGTCGCTGTACCTCGACTTCATCAATATGTTCCTCTTCCTGCTGCGCTTTATGGGTGCGGCTCGCGAATAGGCTGTTTTGATAAGGGCCTGTTTCGGCAGGATGAATCAAGAATACGGTGCCCGGAGTGCGATTTTGCATTCCGGGCATTTTCTTTGTCCGCGGCGCCAGCTAGGGCGGAGTACAAATAACTGTGCTGGCGGCGGAACAACTGCAGCACGAGAGGGATTTAACCTGAGCTTATGACAAAACCTCCCCTTGCGATCCGCGTGATCACAGCGGCCACCGGTATCGCACTGCTCGCTGCTTGTGCAACGCCGCCTCCGCCCCCGCCACCTCCTCCACCCCCGCCGCCACCGGCCCCTGTGGTAGAGGCGGTGCCTTACCGTCCAATCCCACCGCCCCAGGCAGCCTATCGGATGGATATCCCTTCGAAGGATGCGATGGGTATCCGGCAGACCGTCAACACGGGATTGGGCACTGACGAGGCAGTATGGCATTTCCGCTCAGGCTGGAACGTTGCCGCGTTAAATTGTATGCGCGATACGCATGCTCCGATCCTGGAAGCATATGGCCAGATGCTGATTGCAGAAGATTCCCGTCTGGATGCTGCCAATGCCGCGGTGGAAAATCGCTTCCGCGAAGAAGCGCGGGACCAGTTGGCGAACGAAGGCGGGTCTACCTCGCGCACAAATGTGAATCGCACCGCGCTGCGCATGCGGGAAACCCATTCCACCAGCATGTACAACTACTTCGCTTCACCCGCGGCACGGTCACATTTCTGCACCACGGCGCTGGCCGTCGCGAATGATTATCTTGCTACCCGTCCCGAAGACTTCTCGCTCTTCGCGATGAGCGGCCTGCAGCGGTATGAAATGGCGTTTGACCAGTTCTATGACGCCTACGAAATGTATCAAATGGCGTCGCGTGACTGGGATACACGGTATGGTGACCAGTTCGGCTATTCGCAGCCCGGCTGGGTCGCGCTATACGGAACGGCAGAGCAGCAGCGCGCTGCCGGTGTCGCTGTTCAGGGCTACGTTCCCGAAGATACCGTGGGTATTCCAGATACAGAGACAGGCGCACTGATCCCGGTAATCAACGTCGATGAAAGCGCGGCGAATACGCCAGTAGTACAGCCACTTCCCAACAACGCGCAGGATTGATCGGCAGGGCCGAGCGCCTCCGCAACCAATCTTGCCTTTCTGCGATGACAGGCGGCCCGGTTTGCAGTGAATTGCAGGCCGGGCCGTCAAGCCGACCAAGGATCGTCGCTAACGGACTTCACTTCCGCATCGCAGGCTGCGGAGAGAAAGATGCTAATCGTCTGTCCGGTTCCGAAATATCCAGCACTGCCGATTAGCTGGCGCGAAGTTGCAAAAACGCATAAGGGCGCTTCATGCACTTCCTAGACCAAGCCAAGATCTATCTGAAATCCGGTGGGGGCGGACCCGGCGCGGTCAGCTTTCGGCGGGAGAAATACATTGAGTATGGCGGCCCCGACGGGGGCAACGGCGGCAAGGGCGGCGACATCATACTGGTCGCTGTGCCCGGCCTTAATACCCTGATCGATTTCCGCTACAACCAACATTTCAAGGCCAAGCGCGGCAGTCACGGCATGGGCCGCGATCGCACAGGGGCGGGCGCAAGCGATCTGGTGATCGAGGTTCCTATCGGCACGCAGGTGCTGGACGAGGACAAGGAAACCGTGCTCGTCGACTTCACGGAAGAAGGCCAGCAGGTTGTCCTTCTGGAAGGCGGCATGGGCGGTCGCGGGAATGCCAGCTACAAAAGCTCCACCAACCGCGCCCCGCGCCAGCATCAGCCAGGCATCGCGGGTGAAGAAATGTGGGTCTGGCTGCGGCTGAAGCTTCTGGCGGACGTCGGGCTGGTTGGCCTACCCAATGCCGGCAAATCCACCTTCATCAATGCTGTATCCAATGCGCAGGCGAAGGTGGGGGATTACGCTTTCACCACATTGATCCCGAAGCTGGGTGTTGTGCGCCACAAGGGGCGCGAATTTGTGCTGGCGGATATTCCCGGCCTGATCGCGGGCGCGGCAGATGGTGCAGGCATCGGCGACCGGTTCCTTGGCCATATCGAGCGTTGCCGCGTGCTGGTGCACCTGATCGACATCAGCCACGATGACCCGCCATCTGCGATGCGGATAGTGGAGC
>JBASBA010000402.1:0-6505 GCA_049650885.1 Alteraurantiacibacter sp.
AATATACCCAAGGCCAGCCATAATGAACACCGATCGGAACGTTCGACATGTAATCAGGCACAAGGTCGGATCCCAGCATGTCGCGCTCGTTCACGGTGGTCCACAATTCACCGGTCCAGGGGTTGAACGCCAGACCGTTGGGATTACGAAGGCCGGCACCATACAGCCGGGCCCGCCCCGTGTTCACATTCAGCTCATGGATTGCGGCGCGACCTTCCTCGGTCTCCATTCCGCCTTCACCGATGTTCGATGCAGATCCGATAGCGACAAACAGGCGTTCGCCATCTTCCGAGAGGATGATATTACGCATCCAGTGGTTTCCAGCGGCAGGCAGGTCAGCCAGCTTCTCCGGTTCTCCGGACACGACGTTTGCGCCTTCTTCGTAATCGAAGCGCAGAATGGAATCGTGATTGGCAATGTAGAGCTTGCCGTCAGCCCAGGCGATGCCGGAAGGTGAATCAAGGTCAGCCTCGCGAAGGACGTGGCGCTCGTCTGACACGCCGTCGGCATCGGTATCGCGTAACAGCACCAATTGGTTGGGCGATACACCGGCGGAGCCTGCCTCGTCGAACAGGATACCGGCGATCAGATTGGTCAACCAGCCGCCCGACACTTCGCCTTCAGGCGCGCGCGTCAGCGTGACCAGCACATCGCCGTTTGGCATCGCATAGATGACACGCGGGTGATCCAGCCCTTCGGCGAAACGGTTCACCACCAATCCCTCGGCAGCCTGCGGTGTGTCGCCATCAGCCCAGCCGATTGGTTCGGCAATCTCGACAGTGGGCACGGTCTGCGCGTCTGGTGCCGCGAGCGTCGGCTGCGTGCCGGTTGTCTCTTCCAGCGTGTATGTGGCGGGCTCACCCTGGAAAAACCACCAAATGACAGCCGCCACCAACAACAGCAGAACGAGGATCGCGATCAGAATCTTCTTGAAAGTGCTCATTCGGGAAGGATTAGGCGAGGTCCGCCCTTGCGGCAATCTCTTTGCCCGCTAAGGGCGACCCCATGTTCGATTTTGCACCCGATGCCGATGCCAGTAAGGCAGACCTCTACCGTGAACTGCTGTCTGCGGTCGATGCGTTGACCGCTGGGGAACCCGACAGCGTTGCCAATATGGCCAATGTCGCTGCCTTGTTGGGAGAATTCCTGCCGGATTGTAACTGGACGGGATTTTATCGCATGGTGGATGGCGAACTGGTTCTTGGCCCTTTCGCCGGGAGACCGGCATGCATCCGCATACCCTTGGGTGTCGGAGTCTGCGGTGTCGCGGCGAAAACGGGAGAGACGCAGCTTGTCAGCGATGTTCATGCCTTTCCGGGACACATTGCCTGCGATGCGCGCAGCCAATCCGAATTGGTCGTGCCGATCATGAGAGATGGCACTGTAACCGGAGTGATAGATCTCGATAGTCCGGACCTTTCGCGGTTCGATGAGGATGATCGCGCAGGGATCGAGAAGCTTGCAGCGATGCTTTCCGACAGGGTCTGACAAACCAATGCTGCCCCGGATCGGGACAAGTTTTTTGACATGCTGTGATTTTCGCGGGTTTCGACGGTAAATACGGACTTAACGGAGCAAATGCCCCAAGCCCGTAATAGGAACCCCATTGCAATGTCGATCCGTTTCCACATGCCTTTTGCCACTATTGTAGCGCTTGCCGTTGCGGTCCCTGCCGCAGCGCAGGAGAACTACGCAATCCAGGCCGAGCGAATCGAGATCACCGATAGAGTGGGAAACTATGACGGCAAGTGGCAGGGCTACTGGTCTGATGACAACATCTGGGTTGGAAGTTGGGAAGGGCGCTACACCTCACAGGATGGGATTTATCCTGAAGCTCGCGGTGTAGCCAAGCATGCGTCGCCGGGTATTCGCCTTGGCTACTCACAGCGTGAACGTGAAGGCTGGCTTTCCGACTGTCGCCTGCTGATGGCCGATCAGGGTGGATACGGCCAATATGACGATAGCGGCGATGATTCAGGGGGTGTCGTGATTGGCGGCCTTGTGGGGGCAGGTGTTGGCGGTTTTGCTGGTAACCGCGTTGCAGGCGGCAGCAGGCTAGCGGGAACCTTGATCGGGGCTGGTGTTGGCGCAATTGCCGGCGCAGCGATTGGATCGGCTATCGATGAGACAAACAGCGATCGGCATTATCAGCGCGTGTTGAGTGCCGACGAACTAAGGGCCGCGCGATATTGTGATGCCTATCTCCGCCGCTACGAGGCGGGCCATGAAGTTGGCTATGGGACCGATATGCGCGTTGGACATCCCTACCCTTCTGGCGGGCACCACGGCCATTATCACAGTTCCACCTGCCAAACGACGGTGCGTGAAGAGTGGGTTGAACAGGCAGAACCAGCTACGATTCCACGCCCTGCCCGCCGCACTATTCCGCGTCGCCAAACTGGTGGAAAATCCGTTCCGATCCAGTAGTTGGAGCCTTTCCAGGCTTAAGCCGACAAGTTGCGCGGCGCGACTATTGGATGGCGTAACCTATTGATTGTTAGTTAAATTCCACCACCCGTAAGGCGCTGGCAAATCAGGTCGAGCTGGTCCAGCGTGCGGAAACGCACCATTACTGATCCGGAGCGCGGATCTGCGTCTGCGGTGATTTTCACTGGCAGCCCAAGAAACTCCTCGAGATGGTTTTCTACTGCCGCAATATCTGCATCCTGCGCGGGATCGCGTGAAGGTCTGGCCTGCCGGCGAACCGGCGCCTCACCACCATTGCGAGCCTTGCGGGCCAGCTTTTCAACATCGCGAACCGAAAGACTGTCCTTGACGGCCTTGTCCGCCAAGTCATCCGCATTGTCCAAACCGATCAGGGCCCGTCCATGACCCATATCGAGTCTGCCGTTCTGAAGATGGTCGAGAACTCCTTCAGGAAGGGATAGCAACCGTTGGAGGTTGGCCACATGGCTGCGCGATTTCTCTACGAGTCCCGCGATCTCAGCCTGGGTCATATCTTCCAGATCAGCCAGGCGCTGATAGGCACGCGCCTCCTCAATTGGATTCAGGTCTTCTCGCTGGATGTTTTCAATCAGCGCCAGTGCCATGACATCGCGCTCATCAAGTTCGCGAATTATGGCAGGAATTTCATGCATTTGTGCCTTTTGAGACGCACGCCAGCGGCGCTCACCGGCAACAAGCTGATACTTGCCCGTCGCCATGGGCCGAACGATCACGGGCTGAATAACACCGCGTGACGAAATGGAAGCCGCAAGCTCTGCCAGTGCATCATCGTCGAAATGGCTGCGTGGCTGATCGGGGTGTGGTTCGATATCCGCGATCGCCAGCATTGCAAGGCCATCGGATTGCGGTGCGTTGTCTTGACTGGAGGTTATCGGTCCGGCCGACGCGCCATTGCTACTCTCGGTGGGTTTCGCGACAAGCGGCTCTTCACGCTTCATGTCGCCCATCAAGGCGCCAAGGCCCCTGCCCAGTTTGCGACGTCCTGCCGCGGGCCGTCCCGTTGAAGCATCCTTGGTTGCGCTGTCTTTGGCATCGCTCATGCCGCTTTCCTCTCTTCGGGCAGTCGACCGATCAACTCCCGCGCCAGCGCCATATATGCGCGGCTTCCGGGGCAAGAATGGTCGTAAATCAATGCAGGAAGCCCGTGACTCGGAGCTTCGGACAAGCGGACGTTACGCGGAATTACCGATTCAAAAACCAGATCACCAAGACATTCGCGCACATCGTCAGAAACCTGATCGGTGAGGCGGTTGCGACGATCAAACATCGTCAATGCGATGCCGATTATGCCCAGATCGGGATTGAAACGCTGCTGCACCTGTTCAACAGTCCGCAAGAGCTGACTAAGCCCTTCAAGTGCGAAAAATTCGCACTGCAACGGCACCAGCAAGGTGTCGGCCGCACACAGCGCGTTTAACGTCAAAAGTCCCAAGGATGGGGGACAGTCGATAAAACAGATATCGTGGCCCTGATGGTTCGCAAATGCGCGGCGCAAACGATGCGTACGGTCTTCTACTCCCACAAGTTCGATTTCAGCGCCACTCAGATCAACCGTTGCAGGCAGCAGATCGAGGCCCGGTATTGAGGACGCCACCGCACATTCACTGATCGGCATTTCATCAATCAGTACATCATAGCTCGACATATCCCGCTCTGCCGCACCTAATCCCACACCGGTCGAAGCGTTGCCTTGGGGATCGAGATCCACCAGCAGAGTGCGCCAGCCACTCGCAGCCATGGCTGTTGCGACGTTGATAGCGGACGTGGTTTTCCCCACCCCACCCTTCTGATTAGCAATAGCTATAATGATCATCGAAGCTCAGGCCTCCCTTTGCCGACTAGAATTCCCGCAGAAAGGTCGGTTTCCGATTGTTCCACGTGGAACATTTTCCGAATGGCCGCAGGTTGTTCCGATAGTTCATTCGCCCCGTTTCGCCCTTTCGGCAACAACCAGACGGTTGAACGTGTGGAAAAGCGGGCAGACAACTCAAGCAGTTTATCAAGTGGAGCAAACGCCCGTGCCGTGATTACGCCAGCTTCCACCGTTTCCACGCTTTCTAACCGTGAACCTAACACAATGCATTTTTCGAGTGAAAACTTCTTTCGCACATATTCCAACCACTCAACCCGTCGTTTTCGGGACTCGACGAGGGTAATACGGGTTCCTGGGCGGGCCAACGCTAGGACGAGACCAGGAAAGCCCGCACCGGTTCCTAAATCTAGCCAATTATCCGTTTCACGTGGAACATGATCAAGAAGTTGCAGACTGTCTGCGATATGACGTTTCCAAATACACTCAAGACTTGCCCTTGAAACAAGGTTCTGGCGTTCATTCTCGCTTACTAAAAGGGGAAGAAAACTAGTTAACCTCTCCATAGCCGCTGATTCGCATCGTTCTGCGCAAAACATGCGCGCCTGCTCTTCAGTTTCGATCATGCGGCTTGGTTCCTGCGCTTGGCGTGCACCAATAAAGCAGCAAGCGCAGCTGGGGTGATACCACGCACCCTTCCCGCGGCAGCCAGATTATGCGGTTGGGATGCACTTAACCGCTCTATCATTTCAATTGAAAGGCCTGGAACATCCGAAAATGGGAAATTAGCGGAGAGTTCCAGAGCCTCACTATTGCGCAGATCACGAAGTTCTGTCTCTTGCCTGGCAAGATATGGAGCATAGGCCGCATCTTCCATCAACTCACCGGCCAAAGGAGTGCCTATGTCACACCCATCGGGTAGCCAGGGTATCAGGCTTTCCAAGGTCACATTAGGCATTACCAGCCATTCGACGAGTGTTTTAAGGCCAGAATCCTTCTTTACCGAAATCCCCTCATCGTAGAGTTCCTTGCCCGAAACCTCTAGACCAAGCGCCGTGTTCCACGTGGAACGTTCGCTTTCTCTATCCAGAAACCACGTCGCCCTTTGTCCGCCAACACAGCCCGCACCCAAAGCGACCGGAGTTAGTCTTGTGGCGGCATTGTTAGCTCTCAGCCGTAGTCGGTACTCCGCTCTCGCGGTCAGCATGCGATAAGGCTCACTCACCCCGTGAAGCGTAAGATCGTCTATCATGACAGCCATGTAGCTGTTCGAGCGATCGATCGCTGGCAGCGCATGGCCACGAACGGTTGCCGATGCGTACAAGCCAGCCATCAAGCCCTGCGCAGCTGCCTCTTCATATCCCGTGGTTCCGTTGACCTGCCCTGCGCAATAAAGGCCCGTGATAGCCTTAAGTTGCAAATCCGGGCCCAACGCGCGCGGGTCAATATGATCATACTCCACCGCATAGCCTGGAACTTCAATCTTGACTCGCTCCAACCCTTCCATCTCTCGCAACATTGCGAGTTGCACATCTGCGGGCAACGAAGTGCTAATCCCATTTGGGTAAACGAAATGGGTGTCCAAACCTTCAGGCTCAAGGAACACTTGATGTCCATCCCTATCGGCAAATCGGTGGATCTTGTCTTCTATCGAAGGGCAGTAACGGGGTCCCGTTGCGTCGATCGCACCAGTAAACATTGGCGACCGATGTAAGTTATCGCTGATGATATCATGCGCCTTCGGGTTTGTGCGGGTGATCGCGCAAAAGACCTCTGGATTCGTCCGGCTTTGTGACATGTCGGACATCGTCCAAGGATCGCTGTCAGAAGGTTGCTCCTCCAACACTGCCCAATCTATTGATCGCCCGTCCAATCGCGGTGGAGTGCCGGTCTTCAGTCTCGCCATCGGGAGCTGTGCACCACGTAGCTGACCGGCCAGCTTGGCGGCGGAATTTTCACCTATACATCCACCTTCGAAGCGCTCCTCGCCCCGAAACATGGTGCCGCCGAGAAAGGTACCGGTGCAAAGTATCACGCGGTCTGCGCGGATTTCCGACCCATCGGAGAGACGAATGCCTCTTACGCATTCTCCTGCAAGGATCAGCTCACTCGCCTCTCCCTCAACAATTTCGAGGAAGGGCTGTGAGGCGAGCATTTTTTGAATCGCGCTACGAAACAGCTTCCGATCAGCCTGCACACGAGGGCCTTGCACAGCACTCCCCTTTGATC
>JBASBA010000403.1:0-14562 GCA_049650885.1 Alteraurantiacibacter sp.
GCGTTGCCGTGCCAGCCCATGCTGGCAGGCTTGGTGGGGTGGGAGGCAACTTGCCAGCCCAGTTTCGCAATTTCGCCCTTGTCCAGCACGGCGCGCCGTGTGCCGAAACGCTCGTCCACTTCCTGAAGGGCGATGATGTCTGCCCCCACCTCCTCGATAACCGCGAGGATGCGATCGGGGTCCAGCCGGCGATCAGCGCCGATGCCTTTGTGAATGTTGTAGCTGGCGAAAGTAAGCTGCATCACCCTTCTTGCGGAGACTCGCCGGCGATGTACCGATCTGTCGTGCGCGCGGGCAGCCCGTCGATGCTTTGCCGCCGGCGCTTGTGCTTGCCTGCCCATTCCAGCGGATCGGCGTTGCTGTGCGCCTTGATCAGCGTCTTTCTTTCGCGATCATGCTGCATGATGGGAACACCCCAGCCGCAGGAAGTCTGTATGCTTTCTACCGTAATGTCGAATATCTGCCGTGTCCCCGGAAGCATGGTGAAATGCTGCGCAATTTCGTCCCAGCCGCTTTCCCACGGCAGCACCGGGTTGCCCATGCCATAAATGCGCAGGATCAGCGCAGGCTGCTGAAAGTTGCAGAACATTACCGTGATGCGCCCGTCCGCCAGAAGATGGGCGTTGGTCTCGTTACCCGAACCGCCAAGGTCCAGATAAGCCACCTGTGTGGGTGAGATGACGCGGAAGGTATCCTGCAACCCCTTGGGTGACAGGTTTATCCGCGCATCCTCCGCTGCGGTAGCGACGAAGAAGACCGGCTGGGACTCGATCATCTCGATATGCTTGAAGTTCAGGGCGTCGAAAAATTCCATCTGGTGAGACTACGCACGAAGCGCCCCGATGTCACCGCTCCTTGGTGGAGGAGAATTTGAGGTTAGGGTTTTTCTCTTCCTGATAGCCCACGTCCCATGCGCTTTTCGCCATGAACACAAGATCTCCGTCGCGATCCCGCGCCAGATTGCCTTGGTTGAAGCGTTCAAAATCGCGCAGGTCCTCGTCACTGCCCTTCAGCCAGCGGGCCGTGGCGAATGGAGATGCCTCCAGCCCGGCCTCCACCTTGTATTCCGCCGAAAGTCGCGACACCAGCACCTCCAGCTGCAACTGGCCTACTACGCCCACGATGCTGCTTCCGCCGATCTCGGGATAGAATACCTGGATCACGCCTTCTTCCGAAAGATCATCCAAAGCCTTGCGCAACTGCTTGGTCTTGGTGGGATCTTTCAATTGCACGCGGCGCAGGATTTCGGGCGCGAAGTTGGGAAGGCCGGTGAAGCGGATCTCGTTCTTCTCGCTCAGCGTATCGCCCACGCGCAAGGTGCCGTGGTTGGGAATGCCGATGATATCGCCCGGCTCTGCCGTATCGGCAATTTCACGGTCCTGCGCGAAGAACAGGATGGGAGAATGCACGGCGATAGGCTTGCCGAGGCCCGATGGCGTCAGCTTCATGCCGCGTTTGAACGTGCCGGACACCTGCCGCATGAAGGCGATACGGTCCCGGTGGTTGGGGTCCATGTTCGCCTGAACCTTGAAGATGAAGCCGGTCACCTCGTCATGGTCCGGCTCGATCAGATCATCGCCTGCTGGCTGCGGGCGCGGTGGCGGGGCAAGGCGCGCGATGGCATCGATCAGCTCCTCTACGCCGAAATTCTTCAGCGCGCTGCCAAAATACACCGGCGTCAGGTCGCCATTGCGATAGGCTTCCAGATCGAATTCGGGATAACCGGCCTGCGCCAGCTGATACTCTTCCTCGTAATTATCGGGGATGTCGGCATCGGCATCGCGCTTGCCCAGATATTCCTTGGCCGCGCCCTCGGGGCGCGCCAATTCGCCGGTTCTGAAATCCAGCAATCCCTCGAACAATCCGCCCATGCCGATGGGCCACATCTGTGGCGACACGTCCAGCGCCAGCATGTCTGCCACCTCGTCCAGCGTCTCGAACGGGTCGCGCCCTTCGCGGTCCACCTTGTTGACGAAGGTGATTATCGGCACGGATCGCAGGCGACACACCTCGAACAGCTTGCGGGTCTGCGGCTCGATACCCTTGGCCGCATCGATCACCATGATGGCAGAATCGACAGCGGTCAGCGTGCGGTATGTGTCTTCGGAAAAGTCCTCGTGCCCCGGTGTATCCAGCAGGTTGAAGGTGATGTTCTCGCCATCATACTCCTTCTCGAACGTCATTACGCTGGAGGTGACGGAGATGCCGCGCTGCTGCTCGATCTTCATCCAGTCGGATCGGGCACGCCGCGCTTGCCCGCGTGCCTTCACAAGGCCAGCCTGATGGATGGCCCCGCCTTGCAGCAACAGCTTTTCGGTCAGCGTGGTCTTACCGGCATCGGGGTGCGAGATGATTGCGAAGGTGCGGCGGTTTGAAGTCATGGGCTAACCGCGCAGCTCCGCGCCCTGCTTTGCCGCGGCAGCCACGATCTTGTCGCTGATTACCTTGATCTCATCGTCCTTGTAGGACTTCTCAGCCGGTTGCAGCGTCACCTCGATCGCAACGCTTTTCCGGCCTTCAGGCACGCCCTGTCCGGCAAACACATCGAACACGCGGGCATCGACGATATTCGCCTTGTCCGCACCCTTCACGGCGCGCAACAATTCGCCAGCGGCAAGATCCCGCGGCACCAGAAAAGCGAAATCGCGCGCGACAGATTGCAATGCAGGGGGTGCGTAGGCCGGCTTTTCAAAGCCGCTCTTGCCCTTTTTGGCCGGAATGGCGTCCAGGTAAATTTCCACGGCAACCACCGGCCCATCCAGATCAAATGCATCGAGTATCGCAGGATGCAGCGCGCCGAAACGGGCCAGCACGTTCTTGGGACCGAGCCGCAGCGTGGCAGACTGGCCGGGGTGGAACTGGCCACCCGCCTCGCCAAATACCATCAGCTTATCCACCGGCGCACCGGCATTCTCAAGCAGCGCTTCGGCCTCGGCCTTGCCATCGAAAGCATCGACAAGCGACGCCTTGCCAGTGGACCAACCGCGCGCGAAATTCTCGCCCGACAGCAGAACTACCATCGTGGAACGCTCATCGCTGGAGCCGTCCCTGGCGCGCAGATAGCGGCGTCCGATCTCGAACAGTCGCGATCCTGCGGCGCCGCGATCGGCGTTGCGCTTTGCAGCGCTCAGCAAGCCCGGCACCAGCGAAGGGCGCATGGCCTTCATATCCTCGCTGATGGGGTTGTCGAGAATCCACAAGGGCTGGCCATCGGCGAAATGGCCCGCCTGAATCGTGGGCAGGAAGGACCATGTAACGGCCTCGTTCAACCCACGCGCGGCGGCGGCGCGGCGCAGGCGTCGCTCCAGCGCCTGCATCGGCGTGGCCGTGGGACGGGCCACACCATCAATGCGTGGCAGCGCAACGCTTTCGACGTTTTCAAGGCCGTGGATACGCACCACTTCCTCGACCAGATCGGCAGCGCCTTCGATATCATGGCGGCGCAGCGGGCAGGTGACCTGCCAATCGGGACCGACGGAAAAATCAAGCGCCTCCAGGATGCGCTTCTGCTCGTCCTCATGCACTTCGACACCGCCGAGACGGGCCGTCAGCGTGTGATCGAATTCGATCACCTTCGGCTCGGTCGGCGGTGTTCCGGCACGCACCACGTCCGATGCTTCGCCGCCGCAGAAACGCTGGATCAGGCTGGTCAGGCTGTCCAGCCCTTCGTCCAGCCATGCAGGATCTACGCCGCGCTCGAACCGGGTGCGGGCATCGGTGGCAAGGCCCAGCTTGCGACCTGTCACACCAATGGCTTCTGGATCGAAATAGGCGATTTCCAGCAGCACATCGGTCGTCCCGGGCTGCACGGAGGAATGTTCGCCGCCCATGATGCCAGCAATATCGTGCACGCCGTTGTCATCGGCAATCACTGTCATGCTGGAATCGAGGATGTAGGTCTTCTCGTTCAGCGCCAGCACCTGCTCACCATCGGTGGCGCGGCGGGCGACCACCGGGCCGGACAGCTTGTTCAGATCATAGACGTGTGCCGGTCGGCCAAAGGCGAGCATCATGTAGTTGGTGATGTCCACCAGCGCACTGATCGGGCGCTGGCCAGCCGCCAGCAAACGCTTCTGCATCCATTCGGGGCTTGCGCCATTGGCAACTCCCTTGATGACGCGGCCGTAGAAGGCAGGACAACCATCGGGATCATCGGTGCGAATTTCCACCGGGCACGGGAAGCTGGCGGCAATGTCGTGCTTGCGCAGAGGTTTCAGCGTGCCCATGTCAGCCGCCGCCAGATCGCGGGCGACGCCATACACACCCATGCAATCGGGGCGGTTGGGCGTAATCGCCACATCGAAGATCGGCGATGCGCCATGGTACTCGGCAAAGCTTGTTCCAACAGGCGCATCATTGGGCAAATCGATAATGCCCTCGTGATCGTCACCCAGTTCCAGTTCGCGCACGGAACACATCATGCCGTTGGATTCTACGCCGCGAATCTCGGACTTGCGCAGCTTCATGCCGTTGGCGGGCACCTGTGCGCCGGGCAGGCCAAGCACACCCTTCATGCCCGCGCGCGCATTGGGCGCTCCGCACACCACCTGTAGTGGATCGCCCTCGCCCGTGTTTACCGAGAGCACCTGAAGGCGATCGGCATCGGGATGCGGTTTCGCGGTCAGCACTTCGGCGATGCGAAAACCCTCCAGCCTGTCTGCCGGATCCTCGATATCCTCCACCTCGATGCCGATGGCATTCAGTTTGGCGGCGATCTGTGCGGTGGACGCCTCTGTTTCCAGGAAATAGCGCAGCCATTCGAGCGAGAATTTCATGATCGCGCTCCTACACCGGCGGAAAGGGTCGGCTGGTCGAACGCGCTGAAGCCGTAATGGTTCAGCCAGCGCGTATCGCCGTCGAAGAAGGCGCGCAGATCGTCCATGCCGTATTTCAGCATGGCCAGCCGATCGACGCCAAGGCCCCATGCAAATCCCTGCCATTCATCAGGGTCCAGACCGGCGAATTCGATAACACGGCGGTTCACCATGCCGCTGCCCAGCAACTCCATCCAGCCGTGGCCGGGCTCATCGCCGCTACCGCCAAGGATGCGCTTGCCGTTTTCGATCGCGAAGCCAACATCCACTTCCACGCTGGGCTCGGTAAACGGAAAATAACTGGGGCGCAGGCGCAGCACGATGTCCTCGGTTTCGAAGAAAGCCTTGAGGAATGTTTCCAGCGTCCATTTCAGATGGCCGAGGTGGATACCCTTGTCGATCACCAACCCTTCGATCTGGTGGAACATGGGCGTGTGGGTTGCATCGCTGTCGCTGCGATAGACACGCCCCGGCGCAATGATCCGCAAGGGAGCACCTTCGGCCAACATCGTCCGCACCTGCACAGGGCTGGTGTGCGTGCGCAACAGCATCTTGCCGCCCTTGGGTGCCGTGTCGGGGAAGTAGAAAGTGTCGTGCATCGCGCGCGCCGGATGGCTTTCCGGCATGTTGAGCGCGGTGAAGTTGTACCAGTCATCCTCGATCTCAGGGCCGGTCGCCACGGCAAAACCCAGATCGGCGAAGATTTCTGCCAGCTCGTCCATCACCTGGCTGACAGGATGCACGCTGCCACTGGGGGGTTGCGGTGCGGGCAAAGTCAGGTCCAGCGTCTCCGTCGCCAGCCGTGCTTCGAGTTCGGCGGTCTCCAGCTCTGTCTTGCGCGCGGTGATGGCATCGGCCACCGACTGACGCAGCGCCTGGATTGCCGGGGCCTTCTCCTGCCGCTCCTCCGGGGTCATCTTGCCCAGAGTCTTGAGCAGGCCGGAGATGCTGCCCTGCTTGCCAAGATATTCGATGCGCAGGGCTTCCAGCGCGTTCAGATCCTGCGCAGCGGCAATTCGTGACTGGGCCTCTTGGCCGGTTTGATCGTGATCGGACATGGGTTGATCTGGGGTACTTCGGTTTAATTGCAGACAGGCCGCGCCTGTTAGCCGCCCTGCCGCTCGTGCCCAAGCCCTAATTCTCCGCAGTTCCGGCCCCGCGCCGTTAATGCGCGCCCTGTTCGCCAAGCCTCTTGGTGAAGATAGTCTCGAGAATGGGATGCGGCATTTGCGCATACTCGCTGGGGGTCATCCCCATGAATGCACGAAATTCTCTCACAAAATGCGCCTGGTCAACGTAGTGACCATCCAGCGACGCGCTCCAGCTGCGGCCCGGCTCCAGGGTAAACTTGCCAAGGCTGCGCAGGAATCTTTGCCGACGCAGCAATGTCTTGGGCGAAAAACCAAAATAGCGTGATGACAATCGTTCAAGCGTCCGGCGACTTAAGTCGATATGCGCAGCAAGCGCCTCCACATCGCCCAGGGCCGGATCGCGCAACGCCTCGTGCACAGCCACGACTTTTTCCTCATGGATGCTGCGGGGTGGACGAATTTCGTGCAGGAAGGCCTGGATTTGCCAGGCTATTTTCTCTGCATCGTGATCCCCTGCGCGCACGATATCCAGTATCGGGGCGAAGGCTGCAAAGGGCGAACGTTCCGCCGAATCTATAAGGCAATTGGCGAATTTGTCTGCCGGGCATTGCATGTATCGCGCCCATCCCACGGGATTTAACCCGAAACTCCAGGCTTTTGATGTCTGAAGCTTCACCTGCAATGCCAGGTTCGTGGGGCCGTTGGCAGAGAAGGCAGTGCTGTGCGTTTTTTCCTTACCGATGATCGAGACCTGCTGCGGCTCCCCGCACGAACGAAAATGCAGACCTGCCCAGTCCGGGTAGTGACAATCCACCACAGCGCCAGCGCCTTCAGAATCTGCTTCGAAGTGATAAAGTGAGCTGAAGTAGGATTGCAGTTCCGGCGAAAGTTCGAACGCCTTTATCCTAATCCTGCCGCTTTGACTTTGGTCGCTTAAAATCGCTTGCCCCCAACCACTGACAGGCGCGCCAGACTTTTCCCGAGAAGACCTGATGTTACGCAGTTATCATGGTAAATAACAATGATATTCTTCGATTATACTCTGTTTCGACGGACAGAGGGCGAGCCAATAGCTGAGAGTGTTTTCATCGCGGATCACATTTTTGCGGATAGAAAAAGGGCGCGGATGGATTGAACCATCCGCGCCCTTTCTCGATCGGCAGAGCCGATACTGTGATTAAGCGGGAAGCGCGTCTTTTGCCTGCTTGATGATGAGACCGAAAGCATCGCCCTCGTTCATCGCCAGATCGGCCATAACCTTCCGGTCCAGTTCGATACCGGCCAGCTTCACACCGTGCATGAACTGCGAATAGGTGAGGCCTTCGGCGCGAACCGCAGCGTTGATACGCTGGATCCACAGGGCACGGAAATTGCGCTTCTTAACCTTGCGGTCGCGATAAGCGTACTGGCCGGCCTTTTCGACGGCCTGACGAGCGACGCGGATGGTATTCTTGCGACGACCGCGATAGCCCTTGGCCTGATCGAGTAACCGCTTGTGCTTCTGGCGTGTGGTCACGCCGCGTTTGATGCGAGGCATATCTTTATCTCCTAAGCTGCGGCTTAACTAAGGCCGTAAGGCGCCCATTTCTTGACGGCAGACCAATCGGCCTTCGACAAGACTTTGGTGCCGCGCTGCTGGCGGATATACTTCGCATTATGGCTGATCAGGCGGTGACGCTTACCAGCGACACCATGCTTGACCTTGCCTGTGGCAGTGAGCTTGAAGCGCTTTTTTACGCCGCTCTTGGTCTTCAGCTTGGGCATTTTCATCTCCTGTGCAGAGACACGTCCAACCGGCCCTGGCAGCCCTGATGAGCCAGACCGGCGATGAATCACGTGTCGGTGAAGGGCGCGCAATTAGCGTTTCTGTGGGTAAATGCAAGCTGAAAGGCGGCAACAAGCTGTGCGGGACGCCCCTTCGCCAGTTAGCGAATCGGCCACCTATGGATGAACAGGCGCGAGCTACTGACCGCCCATCGCCTCCAGCACATCTTCCAGCCGCGCGGGATCGCCCAATGCCAGCACGGTGCCATCGGAGCCTGCGTGCAAGGGTTCGCCCGCCCAGTCGCACATCAGGCCGCCAGCGCCTTCCACCACGGGGACCAGGGCGGCGTAGTCGTGCAGCTTCAGACCCGCTTCGCACACGATGTCGAGATGGCCGGACGCGAGGCACGCGTAATTATAGCAATCGCCGCCCATCACCATGCGCTTGTGATCGGTCTTGGCGGCCAGCGCCATGAACACATCACCTTCAGACTGGCTGAGATAATGCGGGCCAGTGGTGGCAAGGCTGGCGGCGGAGAGTTCGCGGCAGCGGCGGGTTTCCACGCGTTTGCCGTTGAAGGTGGTCGGCTCTCCCGCCACGCCCAGCCAGCGTTCGGAATTGATCGGCTGGTCGATCATGCCCAGCACGGGAAAGCCTTCTACCAGCAGCGCGATCAGCGTGCCGAAGATCGGGCGGCCGGCGAGGAAGGCAGTGGTGCCGTCGATTGGATCCAGCACCCATTGCCGCCCGGTAACGCCATCCTTCACACCGAATTCCTCGCCGTGGATGCCGTCACCAGAAAACTCCGCTTCGATCAGCTTGCGCATCGCCTCCTCGGCGTTGCGATCCGCAATGGTGACGGGGGAGGCATCGTCCTTGGCCTCGCTCTCGACGCCGGAGCGGAACAGTGGGCGTATCTCCTCGCGCGCAACATCGGCGAGACGGTGGGCGAGGGCAATTTCAGCGTTAAGGTTCATGTCAGTCGAACAGGCTGGAGACGCTGCTTTCATCGGCAATGCGGCGGATCGCTTCGCCCAGCAAGGGCGCGATGGGTAGGATGCGAATGCTGTCTGAATCCTTGGCCGCATCGGTCGGCTGGATGGAATCGGAGATCACCAGTTCCTTCAACGCGGATTTGTTGATTCGCGCGACCGCCCCGCCCGACAAGACGCCATGGGTAATATAGGCGGCGACGCTTTTCGCGCCCTGGTCCAGCAGCGCCTGCGCGGCATTGCACAGCGTACCTCCCGAATCGACGATATCGTCAATCAGCACGCAGGCGCGACCTTCCACGTCACCGATGATGTTCATAACTTCGCTTTCGCCGGGGCGATCACGGCGCTTGTCAACGATGGCGAGTGGAGCATTGTCCAGCCGCTTTGCCAGCGCGCGGGCGCGCACCACGCCGCCCACATCGGGGGAGACGACCATCAGGTCTTTCTCGCCATAACGGGCCTGAATGTCAGCAGCCATCGTGGGCGCGGCATAAAGATTGTCAGTCGGAATATCGAAGAAACCCTGGATCTGGCCGGCGTGCAGATCCACCGCCAGCACACGGTCCGCGCCGGCCTCAGTAATCAGGTTCGCCACCAGCTTTGCCGAGATCGGGGTGCGCGGGCCGGGTTTGCGATCCTGTCGGGCATAGCCGAAATAGGGCACCACGGCGGTGATCCGTTTGGCCGAGGCGCGGCGCAGCGCGTCAATCCCGATCAGCAGTTCCATCAGATTATCGTTGGCCGGAAAACTGGTGGACTGAACGATGAACACGTCCTCCCCGCGCACGTTCTCGTGAATCTCGATAAAGACTTCTTCGTCGGCAAAGCGGCGGACGCTGGCGTCGGTAAGGGGAACTTCGAGATAGCCGGCAATGGCGCGGGCGAGCGGCAGATTGGAATTGCCGGACATGATCTTCATGGATGCGAATCCCTTTGGTGGCGCAGAAGGTTTTGCCCTAGCCGAGAGTCATGGAATTGCAACGTGGGGCCGCGCGGTTGTCGTCAGGTGCTAAGAAACCGCGAGAACGAAATCCCGACCTTGTCGATACGCTTGGCCGGTCAATCCCGTTGCTGGCCAGGCTGGTCGATAATGGCCTCCGAGGGGTTCTGCTGCGTCCTCTTGCGAAGGGTTCGGCGCACGGCATCCGCACGCAGGTAGCCTGCCGCGAAACGCGTCGCGATGCTCAACGCGAGGAGAGCCGCGATATTGCCCAGCACGCCCCAGCTTGCCGAGAACAGGGCGGCCAGAATGCCGGTGAACACTACGCCGATGCCCGCCAGCAGCACGCCGAGAATGACGCCCAGCAATCCCCATTCGATATAGGTCGATGCCAGCGAATAGAGCCAGAGGCTGATACCGAAGAGAAGCGATGCGAACCCAAACAGGTTGCTTACCAATCCTCGCATTGCCGGGATAAGAGCCAGAGGAACCAGAGCCAGAGACACCAGCGCGGCAAAGCCTATGACATCGGGTATCCAGCCTAGCGTCCAGACGCTGAACTTGGCGGCCCCGAACAGCAGCAGGACCGGGATGGCAATGATCGCCAGCAGCAAGACAAAGCCGATTGCCGAGAGGGCGAACGGGGAAACGCTGAATTTCCTGATCTTGATTTGAGCCATCGACTGGTTTTCCCGACTGATCGCGGAGTCTCGCCTGTTTTCGCGACTGTCCTAGATGCGATGCTCGCCCTTCACCCAGCGTACCGTGCCTGAAGAGGCGCGCATCACCACGCTCTCGGTCGTCATGATGCGTTCGCCGTTAGGGCGACGGATGCGCTTTACGCCGTCCAGCAGTGAACCGTCGGTTACGCCGGTGGCGGCAAAGATGCAGTCACCCTTTGCAAGGTCATGCAGCTTGTAGATGCGGTCCAGATCCTCGATGCCCCACTTGGCGGCGCGTTTGCGCTCGTCATCGTTGCGGAACAGCAGGCGACCGTTGAACTGGCCACCCACGCAGCGCAGCGCCGCGGCTGCCAACACTCCTTCGGGCGCGCCGCCTGAACCCATGTAGATGTCGATCGTGGTTTCCTGGTCGGTGGTGGCGATAACGCCTGCCACATCGCCATCGCCGATCAGCACAACGCCGCAGCCGATGCCGCGAAGCTCTGCAATCAGCTCTGCATGGCGGGGGCGATCCAGCACGCAAACGATGATGTCCCTGGGCTCAACACCCTTGGCGGCCGCCACGGACTCCACATTCTGTGTCGGGGTCCTGGCAAGGTCGATCACGTCCTCGGGATAGCCGGGGCCAACCGCGATCTTGTCCATGTAAACATCGGGTGCGTTCAGCAGGCAGCCTTTTTCGGCGGCGGCCAGCACGGCCAGCGCATTGGGGCCGGCCTTCGCGGTGATGGTGGTGCCTTCCAGCGGATCGAGCGCGATATCGACCTTGGGGCCAGTACCGGGCGCCCCGCCAACTTTCTCTCCAATATAGAGCATGGGCGCTTCGTCCCGCTCGCCCTCGCCGATCACCACGGTGCCATCGATCTCAAGCGTGTCGAAGGTCTTGCGCATCGCTTCGACAGCGGCGGCATCGGCCGCTTTCTCATCGCCCCGGCCAACAAGGCTGGCTGCGGCGACGGCTGCGGCTTCGGTAACGCGCACCATTTCCATCACGAGAACACGGTCGAGAACGCTTTTTGCGGAATTATCGGAGTTCATAGGTAATTCAGGCTCCACATCTGAATTTGGCATTGGCTTGATGCAATGGCGCTTAGGTCGGGGGGGTAGCAATGTCGAGGCGATCAACCGTAATATTTGCCACCACCCTCCTTTTGGGCGCCACTGCAACCCCGGCTGTCGCGCAGAGCGTCTATGGCCCAACAGATGCTGCCACCGAACCCGATGCCGATGAACCCGTTCCGCTGATTGAGCCGAAGCGTTGCGAGGAAGACATCCGCGAGGACGGCGCAATCGTGGTGTGCCGCGAACTGACCGATTCCAGAAGGTACATGTCGCCGCTGCCGCGCCCCGTCCAGTCGGACAGGCGGCACATTCCCGGCCTCACCGATCCCCCGTGCTGGACACGCGGACTGGGCCCGCCCAGTTGCGTGCGGATGGGGTATGTCCCGCCCTACCCGCCGATGATCGACACCACCGCATTCCCCGAACCGCTGAGCGAGGAAGACGCGGCGGCGGTAAGCGCGATCGAGACCGAAGATGACAAGCCTATTCTTACCGGCGAACGCGTGCCGATAAACCTCTCGGACGATTAGCCGATCAGGCGCATGACCAGCGGATCGTCCACCAGGCTGGCTGAACCTTCCAGCAATGCCAGCGCCTTGGAAACGCCGCTTTCCGGCCCTTCGTGGGTGACGATAGCCACCAGTACCGGCTCCTCCCCACTGTCGTCAGGCTGGCCGTGCTGGATCATGCTTTCGATCGAGACACCCGCATCGCGCATGGCAGCGGTAATCTCTGCCAGAACGCCAGGGCGATCTGCCACGGTGAAGCGCATATAGGCCCGGTTGCGGCGGTCGCCCGGATCAGCGGGCGTGCTGGCCAGCAGCGAGTCGACTGGTTGCGAGAAGGGCGCCATGCGGTTGCCGCGCGCGATATCGATGAGGTCTGCCACCACCGCACTGGCGGTGGGGTCATCGCCCGCGCCCGCGCCCTGGAACAGCAGGCGACCCACATGATTGCCCTCCGCCACCACTGCGTTGGTAGGGCCGTCGACCGCAGCAAGGGGGTGGCGAACGGGCACCAGATAGGGTGCGACACGCTGGAACAGATGGCGGGAGCCGTCCTTGTCAGCACAATCGGACAGGCCGATCAGCCGAATGACATAGCCCAATGCACGCGCCTGCGCGATGTCGGCTGCGCGGATACGGCTGATGCCGGATGTGTCCACCGCGTCGAAATCCAGCTGGGTGCCATAGGCCACGCTGGCAAGGATGGAGAGCTTGTGCGCCGCATCCACACCCTCGATATCGAAGGTCGGATCGGCTTCTGCATAGCCCAGGGCCTGCGCATCGGCGAGAACGTCGGCGAAGTCGCGCCCCGTGGTCTCCATTTCGGAGAGGATGTAATTGCAGGTGCCGTTGAGAATGCCGTAAATCCGCTCGATACGGTTGGCGGCCGCGCCTTCGGCCAGTCCCTTGATCACCGGGATGCCGCCAGCCACCGCCGCCTCGTACCGCAGCGGCACATCGCTGCCCTCTGCCAATCGCGCCAGTTCAAGCCCGTGATGGGCGACCATGGCCTTGTTGGCCGTCACCAGGCCCTTACCGCCGCCAAGCGATTTGCGGGCCAGGGCAAGCGCAGGCCCGTCCGACCCGCCGACCAGCTCCACCACCACGTCAACATCGTCGCGGGCGGAAAGCAGCGTCATGTCATCCTCCCACGCATAGGGAGACAGATCGACGCCGCGATCCTTGCTGCGATCACGCGCGGATACCGCCACAACCTCGATTGTGCGTCCGGCGCGCTTTGCGATCAGATCGCCATTGTCCGCCAGCAGGCGAAGCACGCCAGCGCCCACCGTTCCTAGACCCGCCAGTGCTATTCGCAAATTCTCAGCCATTGAAATCCCCGTATACCATATGACCCGTTTTCCGGGTCGCAGGCGTTAGGCAAGGCTGCGGCTCTTGGCCAGAGCCGTTACGCATCCAATGATCGCGAAATCAGGTAAAGCGCCGCTCGCACGGGCCAAGTTCGGACAGAATATAGGCATAGTCCGCCCTCGCCTGATCCTGCGAAGCACGATCGGACTGGATGAACGCATCATTCGGCAGTTCGCTGGGCAGAGAACATGCCAGGCGATACCAGGTAAGCGTTTCACGCTCCGCCGGCTGCGCTGATGCATCCACCAGTTCACCCAGCGATACGCCCCATTGCGGGGTCATGCCGGGGCGGCGAATCACCGTAAGCGAAACCGGCGCACCGGTATCAGTCTCGACAAACATCTGCGTTTCCGATTCGCCCACAAGATTGCCCGGAATCGAGATGACGTCCCGCAGACCGGTGACTGAAGGGGGCGCATCGGCGGCGGCAAGCTGCGTCAGTACGCGGCGCACGCGCTCCTCCAGACGAGGGCCGGCGGCCAGCATCGAATCGGACGACAACAGCTGTAGCGCACCGGGCTGGGTCTGCGACAGGTCGCCAAACACCAGGTACTGGCGCCCCTCCAGATCAGGGGCGTCGCCATCCGTATCGCGGCGCTGGTCTACCACATAGGCCAGTTGCGCACCCACCGCCTGCGGTCCGGCCAAAAGGTTCTGCGTCAGTGATTCAATATACAGGCGGACCTGCGAGGGTGGCACATCGGGAGCGCGCTCTTCGGGGAAGGTAATCTGATCCTCTACCAACACGATCGCCACGGTATCGGCAGCCATCGCCATCGACACAAGGTCAGCATAGGTGGGTGCCTGGCTTGGCGGCAGGTCTGCGGCGGGCATACCCTGCGGCATGGCGGTGCCTGTGCTGGCGCAGGCGACAGCGCCAAAAGCCAGTGATGCAGCAAGCGCGGCGCGCAAGTTCGATGAAAAAGAGCGGGTCGACATGGCAATCCTTATGCGCGTGAGAGTCCCTTGGGACAATGCGCGATATTGCCCTTTGGGTCCGGTTTAATCGCATCCCAGCGCAAGCGTCCTGAATTGTGACTTAATCAACAAAGGGTTTGCCCCGACCCTTCTGGACCGTTAAGAGCCGCCCAAGTCTGTCCGGGAGAGAACAAAAAACTTCCCGCTGTGATGTTTTTGGCACATTAATGGTTGTGCCGGGTCGATATCTCAATGTAGCAAACGATAGGCAAACATTTCATGCTGGATGGTCTGGACTATGTCTTGATTGTCTTTGGAGGGTCGGATTTGATCCGACCGCACGATTAACGGAGTGAAGGGACTGGATGGCTTACGCTGACCAAGAGATGAGCGGCAGTCGAGTTATCTCGATTGTCA